>CAVOCO010000085.1:0-5678 GCA_963694215.1 Phycisphaerae bacterium | reverse complement strand
ATGCACTCCGATCATGTGCTGGAAGGCAAGATCGCATATTTGAATATGACCTTCTGGTCAATTCGAGCCATCGTGTATCTCGCGGTATGGGCATTGCTTGCTCGGTTCTACAGAAGCCAAAGCTTGGCCCAAGATCAGGATGGCGATTATCGCCGCACGCTTCGAATGCAGTGGTGGGCGCCAATTGGCATCATCATCTACGCATTTACCCAAACCTTCGCATCGATTGACTGGATCATGGCGCTTCAGCCCAAGTGGTTCTCGACAATGTTTGGTGTGTATTGGTTCGCAGTCAGCTGCACCGGATTCTTCTCATCGCTCATTATTCTCATTGTGCTGCTTCGAGCCACGGGACACGGCAAGCAGGCGTTTACACGCGAGCACATTCACGATCTGGGCAAATTGCTGTTCGCCTTCGGCGTCGTGTTCTGGGCCTACATCGGGTACAGCCAATACATGTTGATTTGGTACGCCAATATTCCGATTGAAACGGAGTGGTTTGCCCCACGTCAGCTGGGCAACTGGACATTTGTGTCCTGGCTCTTGATTATTGGTCACTTTGCGCTACCATTCTTGCTGCTGTTGTCACGGTGGCCCAAGCGGTGGTCTGGTGTATTGGTGCTCATTGCACTCTGGATGCTTGGGATGTTCCTAGTTGATGTGTACTGGCTGATCATGCCTATGGTGCCTGAAGCCGCACTTGCAACTGCAACGAGCTGGGACCAACTTCAAAGCGGCGTCGCCGATGGCACGATCGATATCGGCTGGAACCCATCTGTTCTCAATCTCACGGCAGTCATTGGCTCATTGGGGCTGGTGATCTGCGGCACGTTCTTCGCGCTCGGCCGAGCAAGTATCGCGCCGACCAAAGACCCACGTCTCTCTGAGGCGATGGCATTCGAGCTATTCTGATGATTCACGACCCACATGTAATTGTCTCAGGTGATCGAGAAGACCCGACCACAGGCCCATTGTGGGTCGTCGGACTCGCAGGCGCTGTGCTGACGGTTGTGACGGTTCTTGGCGTGACCTCGATCTACTATGCCGCAGAGCGAGCCGAAGTGCAACATAAAGTGATGTCAGTTCGTTCTCAAGAGGCTGGTCTCCGCCGCGAAGCAGATCGCATGGCACTGATGAATGAAGCTCACTGGGAGCAATGGACCGATGCTGATGGGGTTCTGTCCGGAGAGCGGACATTGATTGTCCCAATGGATACGGCGCGTGACATTGTGAAGAAGCGATGGGGCAGTTCAGGAGGCGGTCGCTGACCTCTTGAAATGAATTATATTCTTCATCCAATTCAATTTGGTTTGGCCTTGGTCGTTCTTGGTCTGGTGTCTACATCAGCTAACGGGCAGCTTTTGGCTGATGAGTTGCCACCGGAACTTGATGGCGTGGGCATCGTGCAGCGACTCGATGCGCCAGTTCCACTTGACCTTGCCTTTGTCGACCACACTGGCAAGGACGTGTTGCTACGCGACTTGATCGTGGGTGATCGGCCAATCATTCTGACGCTGAATTACTACAACTGTCCAATGTTGTGCTCGCTCACGCTCAACGGCATGGTGGATGGCTTGCGAGATGTTGAACTGGACCTTGGTGTTGAGTATGACATCGTGACCGTCAGCATCAATCCAAATGAAGGCCCTGAGCTTGCAGCTCAAAATCGAAAAGGCTATCTCGCTTCATTCGGCAAGGAAGCGCCAGAATCCGCATGGCCATTTCTTACTGGAACGCAGGAGAATATTGAGGCGCTCGCCAAGGGCATAGGCTTTGGCTATCGCTTTGATGAACGCAGCGGCGATTATGCCCACACGGCCAGCATCACCTTTGTGACCCCCGATGGCCGGATTTCAAAGTACATGAATGATGTGGTGTTCCCGCCACGCGACGTGCGGCTTGCCATTGTCGATGCTTCGCAGGGCAGGGTCGGCAGTTTGATCGACACCTTGCTTCTCTTCAACTGCTTCCAGTGGGACCCAGAGGCGGGCAGTTACGTAGCAAGCGCATGGAAGATAATGCGATTTGGGGCCGCTCTTACTGTTGTCTTGATCGCGGTAGGAGTATTGATCCTCCTTCGTATGGGCCGGGGTAATTCTGGCGGTGGACAAGGAACAAATACAATGGACGTCGCTGACACGACGAAGCTAGATCCCGCAGCCTCTGACGAGGCGGCACTTCAGACTGGTGGGCTGTAGGCATGAGTATGCTTGGATTACTCGCAACGACCAAACTTGGTGAGGCAACATCCGGAGGCACTTTCTGGATGCCGGAGAATGCGTCAACAGCAGCTCAGGGTGTGGATGACTTGTTCTACTTCATCAACAACATCAACTACTTCTTCTTTGGACTCATTGTGCTGATTCTCATCTGGTTTGCGTTGCGATATCGCAGCAAGCCATCTGAGCATGCAACTTTCAACAACGACGCTCCGGTACATAACACGCCTTTGGAATTGACATGGACTGCTATTCCGCTGCTTATTGTGGGCGTATTGTTCTGGCTTGGAATGGATGGGTACTTGCATCTCACCGATGCGCCAGATAACTCGTATCCAGTTCAGGTGACCTCGCAAAAATGGTCATGGACCTTCGAGCATCCTGAGTATGGCGTGACTGAGGCGGCAGAATTGACGGTGCCACTGGGACGTCCCGTACGACTGCTCATGACGTCTCCGGATGTTATCCACAGCCTGTTCATACCGGCCTTTCGTGTCAAGCAGGACATTGTGCCTGGGCGCTACAGCAGCCTTTGGTTTGAGGCGACAAAGCCAGGTCAGTACAGGTTGTATTGCACTGAGTACTGCGGCAAGGATCATTCGAAGATGCTTGCTGTAGTCAACGTGCTTCCCGAGGATGAGTTTCAAGAGCAGCTTGGAAAGCTCGCCCGTGAGTATGAAGAGATCTCAGACCACGACTTGCCAGCCTACGCCTTGGCGCGTCTCTATAACCGCTGCGCTTCGTGTCATTCCCTCGACGGCAAATCAGGAACGGGGCCATCATTCAAGGGATTGTGGGAACGGACAAAGAACGGCACAACGGTATTCAAAGATGGCTCAACGTTGAAAGATTACATGGGGCCTGGAGGCCAGTTTGAGGTGCCGGAGAATTACATTCGTGATTCAATTCTCAACCCTCAGAATCACATCGTGCAGAACTACACAGGTGCAATGCCGACTTTCAAGGGCCAACTCAAAGAACGCCAGATTGACGCGTTAGTGCTGATGCTGAAGAACTATGACAAGCTCGTCGATGAGCAGGGGAATGTTATTGAAAACCCTGATCTCACAGGCGTCGACATCTCCACGGGTGTAGACCAATGACCGTGGAAGGAATGAAGCGATGACGACTATTGATAATCCATCACTCGAGATACCCGGACTCGATGGCGACAACTACCTGAATCACTCGCGAGGAATTCGGTCTTGGATTCTGACGCTTGATCACAAGCGAATCGGCGTGATGTATCTCGTGTCTGTGCTGAGCAGTTTCTTGCTTGGGGGCATCTTTGCGTTGCTCGTTCGGACTCAGTTACTTGTGCCGGATGGACTCATCATGAATCAGGATGAGTACAACCAAGCATTCACCATTCACGGGGGCGTGATGGTGTTCTTGGTCATTATTCCAGGCATTCCTGCGGCGCTTGGCAACTTTATCCTGCCTATCATGCTCGGCGCTAAGGATGTGGCCTTCCCAAGGCTTAACCTTTTCTCGTACTACCTCTGGGTTGTCGGCGCCATCTTTTTGGTGATGGCCATCTTCGGTGGACTTGATACCGGTTGGACTTTCTATACGCCCTACAGCATCGATCAAGATTCTGCGATGGGTGGTGTCATCCCCGCTGTGACAGGCGCATTCCTACTTGGATTTGCGTCCATCTTCACCGGCATGAACTTTATTGTGACGATTCATCGCCTCCGCCCCGACGGCATGACTTGGTTTCGAATGCCATTGTTCTTGTGGGCGATGTATGGCACTGCTGTGATTCAGGTGCTTGCCACGCCAGTGCTTGGCATCACGCTCGCGCTGCTTGCTGTTGAGCGTACCTTTGGAGTGGGCATTTTCGATCCGGCACTCGGTGGCGATCCGGTGCTGTATCAGCATTTCTTCTGGTTCTATAGCCACCCCGCTGTGTACATCATGATCTTGCCAGCGATGGGTGTCATCAGCGACGTGATCGCGGTGCATAGCCACCGGCACATCTTTGGCTACGCCTTTATTGCATGGAGCTCTATTGCGATTGCAATATTCTCATTCTTGGTGTGGGGGCACCACATGTTTACGTCTGGCCAATCGCCGCTTATGAGCGTGATCTTCTCGTTCATCACATTCAGTGTTGCAATCCCGTCTGCTGTCAAGGTGTTCAACTGGCTTGCCACGATGTACAAGGGCTCCATCAGTTGGAATACAACCATGTTGTATGGCATGGGCTTTATTGCCTTGTTTATGATCGGTGGATTGACCGGACTGTATCTCGGTGTGATTTCGGTTGACGTGCATTTGCACGACACGTACTTCATTGTGGCTCACTTCCATTACACCATGATGGGATCAGCCCTCATCGGATTCATTGCTGGTCTTCACCATTGGTGGCCAAAGATTTCTGGCAGAATGTTCAATGAGAACGCAGGTCGGTTTGCCTTTGTGCTCTTCTTTATTGGGTACAACATGACTTTCTTCACGCAGTTCATGCTTGGATCTCATGGGATGCCCCGCCGGTATGCCACATATCCAGCAGACGCGGGATTTCAGACGTATCACATCGTTTCGACTATCGGTTCTTACTTGATGGCCATCGCCTTCTTCACGATGGCGGGTTACTTCATTGTGTCGATATTCAAGGGCCGAAAGGCTCCGGCCAATCCATGGGGTGGCCGAAGCTTGGAGTGGCAATGCACATCACCGCCACCATTTGACAATTTCTCCGAGCAGCCCGCCGTTGGCGACTGCTACGACTTCTCTGTCCTGCGTTGGGACGAGGCGACACATGGCTATGTATGGCGCGAGGATGTTGAGCATCCCGGCCACGAGACGGAGCAAACGGCGTCCGCCTGAACGGTGAGTCGTCAAGGGAGTGATTGAACGTGAGTCAACAGCACGTCCATTCTGAAGAGGTTGAGGATCACGAGCACCCGGATTTTCTCGGACATCACTGGAAGAACCCAGTGCAACAGTTCGAGGCCGGCAAGTTGGGCATGTGGCTGTTTTTGGCCACCGAAATCTTGTTGTTCGGAGGTCTCTTCTGCGCTTATGCTGTCTGGCGAGCCAATCACCCTGAGATTTTCAAGTACGGCAGCCAATTTCTGAGCACTGAGTGGGGCGCAATTAATACTGGTGTCTTGCTGATCAGTAGCCTCACAATGGCCATGGCTGTGACGTTTGCGGCTCGTGGCAAGATGAAGTCTGTTGTGTTGTGTTTGATATTGACCTTGATGGGTGCCGGTGGCTTCATGGCCATCAAGTATGTCGAGTACGCCCATAAGTTCCACGAAGGATTCTTCCCAGGCATGGGGTTCTATGAAGAGCCTCACGCATCAGAACTGTGGCTGCCACTGGAAGAAACCGCGACTGCATCGCGGACTGCAGCGTTGGCCAAAGATGAGGCCGGTTCGCAGTTGATGGCGGCAGAGATTCAAGCACGCGCTGAGCTTCCTGCCGGGCCAGCAGAAGCTCAACCTT
>CAVOCO010000084.1:0-5692 GCA_963694215.1 Phycisphaerae bacterium | reverse complement strand
CCGACCTCATCGAAACTCAGGCAATCGAACTCGAGACGTTTGCTGCTGAGCACGAAGATCTTCTCGACCTGCGGTACGCGCGGCACCGCGTTCATCCGTTCGATCATGACCCCATTGATGTTGATATGAGCACGATGCCCAAGCCGATTCGCTCGAATGAGGTGAAGCAGATTGTTGTGCCGCGCATAGCCAGCACCATTCTTGGTGACATCAGAGATGAGGTGTGGCAGGAGGATGTGGCGCGGCGCCCATTCCACCACCCAGAGTCAGGTGAAATCGATCGCGGCGGCTACAGGCAGAACGACATCGTGGGTACGCGTGGCATTGAACAGGCGTGGGAAGACACACTTCGCGGCGAGGTTGGCCTTGTTGTGCGTGATCGTGACATCGGCGAGACGCATCGTGACGAACCAGTTGGCGGGCAGGACGTGCAGCTTACGATTGACGTTCGTGTACAGGCGAAAATCGAGGCAATGCTTGACCCGGGTGTTGGGCTCACCCGGACGCAGCCGTGGCATCAGAACACCGCGATGCCAGGGGGCACGGTATTACCTGCAAGTGTCGTAGTGATCGACATTGAGACAGGCGAAATTATCGCCATGGCGTCAACGCCTACTGCTGCAGATATGGCAGATATGACAACAGCCCAGTTTGAATCGTTGCAGCCGTGGCTTATTCGACCTGCGCAGATATCAGCACCGCCGGGGTCCATTATCAAGCCATTGGTCCTTGCCGCAGCAGTTGGCGAAGGCGTGTTGCGGCTTGACGAACACATTGAGTGCACGGGCCATCACTTCGAGAATCAGCCACATATTGCTCGGTGCTGGATATACCGCCCCCGATTTGGCATGGCCACGCACGGCGATCTTGGCGCTGTTGAGGCGTTGGCTCGCTCGTGCAATAGCTGGTTCTACGAACTGGGAGATCGTCTTGGGCTCGCGCGGCTCAGCGAGTGGCTTGGCAGTATGGGTGTTGGCGAACAGGTTGACATCGGCCTGACTCCACCATGGTCTGATACGCCAGTCGAAGCCTCAGGGAGCCGCCCAGATGCGGGCAGCATTGAGGCGCTTGAACGCCGCGGCGAAGAGACATTTGAATCTGTCATGATGGCAATTGGGCAGGGACGCACGACGTGGACGCCGCTTCAGGCCGCGAACGCCTACGCGATACTTGCTCGAGAGGGCCGGCGCGTGCCACCGACGCTCGTCCGTGGGTATCAATCGGCCGGCGTGCAGCAGGGGCGGCCATTGTCGCGGCAACTCGTGGAGACGATCATCACAGGCCTCGAAGATGTGATTGGGCAACCTTACGGAACTGGCAATCATCTATCGCTTCCGTCTGGCCGCGAACCAATCTTTCGCGTTGAGGGAGCGCGGATCGCGGCCAAGACAGGTACAGCGCAAGCTCCTCCGTGGCAGCGTGATGTCGACGGTGATGGCACGATCGAGCAGGGGGAACGAGTGACTGGCCTTGAGCACTCATGGGTGGCCGGATTGGTCGGAAACGAAGATGGACCGTGGCGATACGCATTTGCAGTGCTTGTTGAGTATGGAGGATCGGGCGGTCGGGTTGCCGGGCCAATTGCTGACCAGGTCATTCGTATTCTGCAGGATGAAGGCTATGTGAGTGGGGGTGGTTCGTGATTCGCTCAAGCCCATCTCTCGTGCGGCCCCGCGGCGGCCTCAGTCCGGCGCCGCGACGAACGTGGATGAGCCGTGTCAACTGGGGCACACCGGCATGGTTGTGCTTTGCAGCTGCGTTGGCCTTGACGCTGATTGGGCTTGAAGCCATCGGAACGACCCGGCCAGAAATGGTGCCCAAGCAGACTGCGTTGCTCATTGTGGGCCTGATTGGTGCTGCAGTGGTGGTGTGGCCTTCACACCGGTTCTTGCAGTGGATCAGCTGGCCCATGCTGCTATTCGTTATCGCGTTGCTTATATTCTTGCTCATGCCTGGGGTACCGGACTTTGTGGTCCGGCCGCGAAACGGGGCGAGGCGATGGATTAATCTCGTTGTGACCGACTTTCAGCCATCGGAACTTGCCAAGGTGGCGGTGGTGTTGTCGATTGCATCGTGGCTTCGGTTTCGGAGGAACCACCGCAGGCTTCGAGGTCTTCTTCCACCACTGCTGATTGCCATGGTGCCCATGGGTTTGGTCTTGCTTGAACCTGATCTTGGCACAGCGCTTTTGTTCTTGCCCACAGCAATTGCGATGCTCATTGCCGCCGGGGCCCGAATGAGAGACTTGCTCATTATCGGGCTGCTTGGCCTAGTTGGAGCTGCCGCGATGGCGCCGATGCTCCGCCCACACCAGCGTGATCGAATTATGGCCATGTGGGCGCAGGTTCAGGGAGATACCACCTACGTTGACGATATTGGCTATCAGGGGCAGCGGGCGATGACACTCGTTGGGGCGGGCGGGGTCACGGGTCATGGTCAGCAGCAGGCCGCGCGGCTTCTGCACTGGAATCATCTGCCTGAGGAGCACAATGACATGGTATTTGCCGTCATTGTGACGCGGTGGGGACTCGTGGGTGGACTCATCACATGGGGACTCTTTGGAGTGATGGCAATTGGAGGCTTGCTTGTCGCTGCGCAGAGCCGCGATGCCTTTAGTCGGCTCGTGGCCATCGGGGCGACGGCGTTGCTGCTTGCGCAGATGGTGGTCAATACGGGCATGACAATTGGGGTCATGCCCATCACCGGCATGACTTTGCCCTTTGTGAGCGCAGGCGGTTCGAGCCTCGTTGCCGTATGGTTGTTAATTGGGCTGCTTCTCAATGTGGGCCTTCGGCCCCCAAGCAGACTATGGAGAGAGAGTTTTGAATTCGGACAAGAAGATGATGTCAGAGAATAATTCGCCCGACACACCGGAACTAATCAACGCCCTTGCAAGCGATTATGACTTGCAACTGAGCGATACCGACATTGCGGTCTTGGGCCGCTTTCTTGACGTGCTGTTTGATGCGAACACCCGCATGAACCTCACTCGCATCGTCGACCGCAAGCAGGCGTGGACGCGGCACATTCTGGACAGCCTGAGCCTGTTGCCCTTTCTTGAGGCATGCCAGGCTCAGAACATGCTCGATCTTGGCGCTGGTGGCGGATTTCCTGGAATGCCCATTGCAATCGTTCGTCCGGACTTGCCGGTCACGCTGCTCGAGGCCACCGGAAAAAAAGCCCGCTTCTTGGTCGACGCGGCGGCTGACTTGTCGCTCGAGAATGTCACCGTGCTCAGCGAGCGAGCAGAGACACTGGGAAGCCCTGAGGGCGGCGGGCGGTTTGCATGGGATGTCGTGACAGCCCGCGCCGTTGGACCGCTGCGGGTTCTGCTTGAACTCGCGTTGCCGCTTGTTGTTGAGGGTGGGTACTTGATCGCCATCAAGGGCGAGCGAGCCGGCGAGGAAATCGATGCTGCAGCGAAGGCGCTTCACATGTTGAAAGCCACAGTGGAACAAACGCACCGCACGCCCTCCGGCACCATTGTCGTTGTGCGCCGAGACGGGCCGATTTCCAAGCTGTATCCCCGTCGACCCGGAGAGCCATCGCATTCGCCGATCGGAGCGTCAGCACGTGAGCGACGCTGAACTGGTCGATCTTCTTGGGAAAGAGGCCGGTCTGCATGCGGTCCTTCCCACTTTTGAGGTCCGTCCTGAACAAGAGCGGCTCTCTTGCGCTGTGCGAGATGCTTTCGGCAAGAAGCAGACGCTCCTAGCTGAAGCCGGCACGGGCGTTGGAAAGTCGTTTGCCTATTTGCTTGCTGCGATGGAACGTGTCGTGAATCATGGCGAAGTCGTGGTGGTGTCGACGCACACGATTGCGCTGCAAGAGCAGCTCATTCGGAAGGACATCCCACTTTTACTGCCGCTAGTTAGTGGCGAAGTTCGTCCTGTGCTCGTCAAGGGCCGCGGGAACTACCTCAGCCGAAGGCGTCTTGATTTGGCGCTGAGGCGTCGCTCAATGTTCGGCGGCGCAGAGCGTGACTCGCTCAATATGATCAAGGAATGGTCCGCCAAAACGAAAGACGGCACACGCACATCCTTGCCGATACTTCCGCGTGGCAGTGTGTGGGAGCACGCGCAGAGCGACTCGAATAATTGCCTTGGCAGTAAGTGTCCGAGGTACGAGGAGTGTTTCTATCAGCGAGACCGCATTCGCATGATGCGTGGCAATTTGCTGGTCTGTAATCACGCTTTGTTCTTCTCGGATCTTGCGCTGCGTATGGGCGGCGCGTCGCTCTTGCCTGACTATGACCATGTGGTCTTTGACGAGGCGCATGCGATTGAGGACGTAGCTGCAGATCACTTTGGTATGCAAATTTCTGAGGCAGGAATTGACCGCCTTTTGGGCACATTGCTGAGCACAGACGAGCAGCGAGGATGGATCTCATCGCAAGATGGCAATGGCGCCATCTCTCGCTGCGTGGTTCATGTCCGCGACACTCGCGCGGCGATGGGTCGCTTCTTTGATGCGTTGTGTTCGTGGCACGGTCAGTCCGGTGGATCGGGCGGGCGAATTCGGGCGCCACATCCGGTTGAAGACGTGCTCTCGAGGCCACTTGAGGCCTTAGCCGAATCGATTGGTGTGGTTCGGTCTGAGAGTCAGAATGAAGAAGAGCGGGCAGAACTTGCCTCATGGGCTATACGTGCTGGAGGCATGGCTACGGGCGTACGCAGGCTGCTTGCTCAAGAAGTGCCCGGCGGTGTGTACTACGTTGACGGCATGGATGCGGCATCTGGGCGTGGGCCGCGTCCGTCGCTCAAGTGCACAGTGATCGATGTCGCGCCAATTCTCTCTGAGCAGCTCTTTACTAGCCGGAAGGGCATTGTGCTGACGAGCGCTACGATGGCGGCTGGGCGGCAAGGCTTTGGGCACATTGGAGCGCGGCTTGGCTGCCCTGATGCGCAGACCCTGCAAGAAGGAAGCCCGTTTGATTTGGCAAGTCAAATGCGACTCGTGATTGACTCTGGAATGCCAGAACCAAATAGCCCGCGGTACATCGACGCATTGCTCAAGCGTATCGTTGAGCTCGTGGCCCGAACTGGTGGCGATGCACTCGTATTGTGCACAAGCTTTCGGACAATCAATGCGATCGTCAAAGCAGGTGAGTCGCAACTCGCCGAAGTTGGTGGTAGCGTTCTTGTGCAAGGCCGCGACGGACCTCCGGGGCGTCTTGTTGAGAAGTTCCGTGATACCGACGGTGGTGTGCTTATTGGCACATCAAGCTTGTGGCAGGGCGTAGATGTGCCCGGCGCGGCGCTGCGGAACGTCATCATTACGCGGCTGCCCTTTGATCCTCCTGATCGCCCGATTGTTGAAGCGCGGTGCGAGGCAGTAAAGGCAGCGGGCGGCTCGCCGTTCATGGACGAAAGTTTGCCCCGCGCTGTGTGCCGATTCCGCCAGGGCATCGGCCGCTTGATTCGTACGTCTCACGATTCAGGTCTTGTAGCTATTCTCGATTCCCGCGTCGTACGCAAGCCTTATGGCCGCGTGTTTACGTCTGCACTGCCAGAGGGCATCCGAGTTGAAGATCTCGCGGCGGGGTAAGGGCGGCGCAGAGGCAGTCCTCGCCTCGGGGCCTGATCCAGTTCCGCACGCCACAATCCATCGACTACCGGTCAAGGGGTTGTCGTTGGAGAGAAGTCAATCGAATCGAACGATGCTCGCTGACCAGGCACACATGGTCAGGGTG
>CAVOCO010000083.1:0-5711 GCA_963694215.1 Phycisphaerae bacterium | reverse complement strand
AGCAGGAAGCTCTTGGCGAAGAAGTTCTGCAGAGCATCCGCCCCGGCGAGCAGATGGTCGAAATCGTCCATCGCAGACTGGTTGAACTCATGGGGCCGGTTGGCGAACATCTCGTTGCCGCCGACCCTGGTCCAACAGTCATCATGGTGTGCGGACTTCAGGGCACGGGCAAGACGACCACCTGCGGAAAACTTGCAGCGTGGCTTCGCAAAAATGGACGAAGCGTGTTGGTCTGCGCTGCAGACCTGCAGCGACCGGCCGCAGTCGAGCAGCTCCGCATCGGTGTTGAACAGGTTGCCACTGAGGCAAAGGGCCAAGCCAAAATTGGCTTCCACGGCGAACCGGACAAGTGCGCTGCCTATGGCGAAGCCGTTGGCGTCGCAGTAGAAGTCTGCCAGCGTGCTGTTCGGGTTGCCCGAAGCGAACGATATGACGTGCTGCTTGTCGACACTGCAGGACGCTTGCACATCGATGCGCCGCTCATGAAGGAACTGCAATCAGTGCAGTTTGCGGTACAGCCCCACCATGTCTTGCTTGTTGTCGACGCGATGGCGGGACAAGATGCCGTCACATCCGCTGCCGCCTTCAATAAACATCTTCCCATCGACGGCGTCATTCTGACCAAACTCGATAGTGATACACGCGGCGGCGCCGCACTCTCGGTGAAGCGCGTCACTGGCGCAGCCATTCGCTTCATCGGCACGGGCGAGCGAATGGAAGATCTTGAAGCCTTCCACCCGGAACGCATGGCTGGGCGAATCCTTGGCATGGGTGATGTGCTCTCGCTCGTAGAAAAGGCCCGGGACGAAGTTGATGAGAAAGAGGCGGAAGCACTCGCAGAGAAGATGGCCAAGGGCCAATTCACAATGGATGACTTCCTCAAACAGCTTCGCTCAATTCGACGCATGGGCAGCATGAAACAAATTCTTGGCATGCTGCCTGGTGTTGGCAAGATGCTCAAGGGCGTTGATCTGGATGACGGGCAATTCGATCGCATCGAGTGCATGGCTGGGTCGATGACCGCGGCCGAGCGTGACAACGTATCCATCATGAACAAATCGCGGGTGCGGCGTGTGTCGCGTGGGTCGGGGTCAACCGGACCCGACGTCAATAAACTTATCAAACAATTTGAGATGATCAAAAAGATGTCTTCTCAAATGGCTGGCATGGGTGGTGGCATGAAAGCTGCCAAGGCAATGGCTGCGGGCGGCGCTCCGGACATGAGCATGCTGAGCAGCCGTGGCTCAACGAAGACAAAATCGGCCAAGCCTGGATTCAAGCGTCGCAAGAAAAATCGCTGACCTCAAGGCTCGCCAACAGGTGGCCGAGAACCGAGCTCTTGCAGCTTCGGAATAACGAGGTCCGACAACAAAATCTTGATACAGGCCGCAACTGGAATCGCCAGCAGCATGCCATATACCCCCAGCACCGAGCCGCCGGCAAGCACAGCGACCAGAATGGTGACGGGATCAAGATTGGTTGCTTTACCTGCAATGATGGGCGTGAGCACCCAGCCATCAAGCGTGTTGACAATGGCAAAGACCAAGGTGGGCCAAAGCAAAATGCCCCACCACGGCATCCGCTGCGCTTCTGGAATGTCCAGTTCAACCAGTGCCAACATGAGAATAGCTACAGGCACACCGATGAGGCCCAGGAATGGCACAATGCTGAAGGCACCAATCACGATGGCAAGCAGAATGGAATACGGCACGCCAATGAACATCCAGCCAGCGGCGTAGAGCACCGCCATGATGATTGCAATGACAATGCGGCCACGGATGAATCCGGCCACCGCGCCATCCATCCGGATGAGCAATGGACCGATAGTGCTCCGACTGCGGTCGGGCAATAATTCGTTGAAGAAACTCAACACTTTGGGGTACCAGACGCTGAAGAAGAAGAAGTAGAACGGGATGAGCAACACCAACATGCCCACTGCGATGGCATCTGCAATTACTACCCACGCGACTTTCCCCGTTGACTTGGCAAAGTTGACAATGTCAAACGGCGACCTCGTTGCCGCGGCCACAGCGCTTGACACAGCAGTCGATGATTCTGGCGTGGCTGGGTTGGCCTCAACCGACTTCGTTGTGTCTGGAGGTACTGTGGGTACTGGAGTTACCTGAGCACTTACCGCGTTAACCAGATCGAGCTGAGCACGTTCTGCTTTAGCTAGATCGAGCTGAGAACCTTCCGCTTTAACCAGATCGATCCGCTCGGCACCATCACCTACGCCTACAGGCAATTCAGTCACCAGAACTAACGCGTCTGCCTGGTACTCGTCAGGAACGTACTCTTTGACAAATCGCGTGAGTCGTTCGCGGACCAAACCGCTTTGGACATCACCGACAAGATCAACCGCCTGCGACACAACGCGTGGCACCAAGAACGCTGCTGCAATCAACAAGATAAATGTGATCGTGGTCAACAACAATGACACCGCGCCGATTCGCCCAAATGGAACCCAGCGTGTGCGGGCGATCAATGAAATAGCAGGCTCAAAGAGATAGGCCAGCATCAAGGCGACGAGTAACGGAATGGTGACATCCCGCATGGCGTAGCCAAGCCAGAACAAAAAGGCACACACCAACACAATCAAAATATCTCGAACGCCCCGAATTTCCCACAGATGCAACTCGCTGAGCGGTCGCTCCGGCTCGACATCGCTCATACGAATACCCCTTGTACGACCGCAATCAGCTGGATGGCGCTGTTCCGATGGCTTCTTCAATATCTCGTGGATTGAATGCTTCCCGGAAGTCATACACACTCGAGAAGTCTTCCATCGAGTCATCTGCTTGTTGCTTGAGCAACCCCGCGTCGATCATGGCAAAGACCATGCGGCCGAAGTCCTCGGTCCGCTGCACACGCCAGCATTCCAAAACGGTGCGGGCAAGGAGTCCGTATCGCTGAATGGCATATTCACGTAGGCCCATGCAGAGTTGTTGCCCTGTCACATGCCGATCGAGTTCGCCGTACATGTCGGGGTCGAGATGAATCTGCTGCGCGGTAAAGGACAGCCCCTCTTGCACAAACTGATAGGCCTCCAGTGGATAGGGCCCCGCTGCTCGAAGCAGTGTCCGCAGTTCGTCTTGTTGGGCTTGATCATTCATGTTTCATGGGGTCCAAGTCTTCGCAGGTAAGCCCCGATGATATCGGGCGGAAGCCGGAATGGCGGTGACAAGTTTCGTCTTTTGTGGATTCTTTGGGTCGTGGAGGGCAGATTCGGTACGCGGTGTGCCGCTGAAGATCACAATGAAGCCACCGGATGTGGTGTCAATCAGGGCCCTTCCGCTGCCCCGCCGCCCACAACCCACTGCGGCGGATCATCTCGCCCAAGAACATCAGCAAGCAATGCATCGACAGTATTGCCCTCGGCTCGGCAGGCGAGCACGCCAGCGATCTCAGGACCAAAACTAACAAGATCGTGGCCAAGATCCAGCGCTGAAGCGCCATGTGTTGTGGCCATCGCGAGCAATAGCCGCCCATCTACTCCATCCCGCCGAAACAACAGCCGCATGTCATCAAGCACGCTCAGCCGGTCTGGCGTATCGAGGCATAACAGAGAATCTGTTCCGAGACACACCGTGACCCCCGCCTCATGGAGACCCTGCCACGGGTGCGGGTTCAGTTCTGGGGGACAGTGGCCGAAGGCTGCGCTCGCGCGGGGGCAATACACCACACGAACCTCCGACTGCGCAAGCATCTGAACATGATGCGGGTCAATCCAGTTGAGATGGGCACACAAAAATCTACCGTGATCAAGTGAATCAATCAACGCCTCTATTGGGTGAGCATGCGGCACAGACACAGAGTCGTTCCACACCCCAATATCGTGCTCCAGCATGTCCCGAAGTGCCCCTGTACCCGATTTGGACAATTCAATCTCTGCAGGAGTTTCGGCAAGATGTGTCGTGAGCGGGCGGCCAAGTGCGGCAGCGGCCTCGAAGACATCCGCCCCGCAGGAATACGGCGCATGGGGCGATAGTCCGGTACGGATCCCCTGAGCGTCAAGCGGCCCGTCAGCGGCGAGATGCCGCATTCTCGCTATGGCATCGGCCTGCCGGTCGCCAAGCCCAAAGATCTCCTCAAAGCACACACCCCGCAATGGGCTTTCCCGCAGCGCCTGCGCCGTCAGGGCGGGAGAATGCCCCGCAATATCACCAATACAACTCGTGCCACCAGCCAGGGCAAGATCAATTCCACGCCGAACTGCATGCTCGCACGAGGCCGGCGTCTGATCTGCTCGCAACGCGCGAACCTGGCCAACCCATCCGCGAAAGTCATCACCAGCCGCTGGCCAGACACCATCGCCACTCAGATCGAGATGGGCGTGGGCATTGACCAAACCCGGCAGAAGCAGCATTTTGGGCATGTGAACGACTTCTGCATCAGCCACATACCCGATTTGCTCGGGTGGACCAGCTGCTCTGACATGCCCACCTTCAACCAGCATTGCGCCAGGGCAGGCCGCTGTTCCGGTGGCATCAACCACGCCAGCTGCATGGATGATGCGACGATTGTGGCTAAGTTCTTCACCGGTTCCACTCATGTGCGACAGATGCTCCAACCTACTACTCGATCGATCGATACACTGACCCTGCCTCGGTTGGCACTCGCCAATGATATGGCATGATCGTCATGCCACCTGATCTGCTTTTCGCAAGACCGCCGCCGAGCCTAGCACGACACTACCTTTGGAGGGATGTCCATGATCCGTTGCCTGACTCTTAGCCTGCTGACCGCTTCTGTCCTTGGAGCCGTCGGCTGCGTACCAAACGAAACAACCCGCAAGTATGAATCGCTGCAGAACGTCAACCGTTCTCTCGTCCAGCAGCTCAGCGATGCCGAGCGAAGCCGCGCGGAGATGGAACAAACGCTGGTTCGACGCAACCAGGAACTTGGCCAATCCAAATCAGAGATTGATCGCATAAAGACCGACTACGACGGCTTGAGCACCAAGTGGGACACACTCGCTCAGCGAAACGACACGCTTGCTCGGCACCTGACCGCTCTTGAAATCGGTGAACTGCCCGAGGACATGGAAGCCGCATTGTCAGCCATTGCCGCTGCCAACCCCGAGCAAATCTCCTTTGATCCCAGAACGGGCATGCTTCGCTTCTCAAGCGATCTCACGTTCGCAAGTGGCTCTGACCAGCTTCGCGCTGGTAGCGAAAATCCGCTCGCAGCTGTGGCCAAGATCATCTCAGCTCCAAGTGCAGTGCCCCTTGAGGTGCTCGTTGTTGGTCACACTGATGATGTGCCAGTCACGCACTCGAAGCAGGCTCACCCCTCGAACCTCCACTTGTCCGTGCACCGAGCTATCGCAGTTCGTAATGCGCTGGTCAACGCTGGCGTAACAGCCGAGCAGGTACGTGTTGCAGGCGACGGACAATTTCATCCACTGGTGGCCAACTCGACCGGCGGTACCGCTGAGAATCGCCGCGTAGAAATCTATCTTGTCCCGGCACCACGGACCGAAGCAGTTGTAGAAGAAGCAGTTGTAGAAGTCGACACAACGAGCCAGAGCGTTTTCGACGAACCAATGAAGTGATTCCCTCTGTACACAGGGCTTAATGCTCGTGCCGACCAACGGACTGGACCTAGCTGCACTATGTGGACGCCGTATTCGAATCCCTATCGAGGGAGCCGGACGCTTTACACAATTCTCGTTCCACGCGTTCAGTGGGGCATTGATTCGGCCGAGCCGC
>CAVOCO010000082.1:0-5723 GCA_963694215.1 Phycisphaerae bacterium | reverse complement strand
AGAATGTCAGCCCATGACCCCTGAGCGACTCCGTCGTCACGCAGATCGCCAGTCTCCCGAAACGGATTGGCTGAAGGAAGCCAGTCATCACTCGTTGCGGTCGCCTGATAGAACCGGGATCCACCACCCTTGTGAGCGTCGGCGCCATTCTCATCGAGATAATCAAACCGGGATGGCACGACCGTGTCACGGTGGCTTCCGGCGTATTGATCCATCCACTGGGCAATCTGCCGAAGGTGGTTGCGCGACTTCAGAAGCTTCTCTGAGCTCCGCCCACCAAGCATGGCCAACGTAAAAATGCCCACCAAGATACCAATGATGGCCACAACCACCATCAGTTCAACCAACGTAAAGCCGCGTCTTTGGGTTCGATCAATCTGCACGTGAGTATCTCCAGAGCCTCTCGTGGCCCATCAATCAGAATACGGCTGAATGTCCCGCGCGGATGCAAGATGAGGGGGCCGCAATGCGAAAGACCTCAACCTTGCCCATTAGCCCAGATTCATAGTCATCAAAAACTCTGCATTGGACTTTGTTTTCGAGAGTCGATTTCGCAAAAGTTCCATGGCTTCAATCACACTCATGTCGGACACTACCTTCCGCAAACGACTGACGAGCTCGAGCTCTTGAGCGTCAAGAAGGAGTTCTTCGCGCCGAGTACCCGAGGCCGGAATATCAATGGCCGGCCAAATTCTTTTCTCGACGAGCTTTCGGGTCAAGTGCACCTCACTATTGCCGGTGCCCTTGAACTCTTCAAAGATTACTTCATCTCCCTTCGAGCCGGTATCCACAAGCGCCGTTGCAATGATGCTCAGTGAACCACCATCTTCAATATTGCGTGCTGAGCCAAAGAACTTCTTCGGCTTGATAAGCGCCGCGTTGTCGACGCCGCCTGTGCCAATCTTGCCTGATCCACTTGTTGCGTTGTTGTAGCCGCGGGCGAGACGCGTAATGGAGTCGAGCAGAACAACAACCTTGCCGCCAGCTTCAACAATTCGTCGAGCTTTCTCCATGACAATCTCAGCAACCTGAATATGCCGCGACGCGTGTTCGTCAAACGTACTTGCAACCACTTCGACTGTATCAACAGTATTACGTTTGAAGTCAGTGACTTCCTCTGGACGCTCGTCCACAAGCAACACAATGACTTTCGCGTCTGGATGATTTAGCGCGATAGCCTTGGTGATCTTCTGAAGCAATACAGTCTTGCCTGTTCGTGGTGGTGCCACAATGAGTGCACGCTGGCCAAATCCAAGTGGCGCGACAAGGTCAATCACACGTGTTTCAACAATGTCTGGATCAGTTTCGAGCGTGATCCGCTCTTCGGGGTGGAGAGGTGTCAGATTCTCAAAGGTCGGGAGATGCGCAGCTTCTGCAGGATCGGTTCCATTGACCGATTCAACACGCAGCATTGCAAAGTACTTCTCGGTTTCCTTTGGTGGACGAATAAGCCCACTTACAACTTGACCTCGGCGCAATCCAAACAGTTTCACCTGCGCTGGGCTGACGTAAATATCATCGGGCGAAGGTGAGTAGGAATACTCTGGACTTCGCAAAAACCCGTACCCCTCAGGTGAAATCTCAAGTGTTCCCTCACCGATCATCAGACCTTGTTTGGCAGCACGGACGCGGAGAATCTCGAATACCAATTGTTGCTTAGATAATGTCGCGGCATGCTCGATGTTGTCTTCTTCGGCAACCTTGACGAGTTTTGGCCCAGAGAGTTTTTGAAGCACGGCAAAGTCAAGGCCGGCTTTCTTGGCCTTCTCGTATTTTGCTCGAGTCTTCTTGTCGAGCGATGACTCAAGTGCTTGTGATTCTTCCGCGATCTGCTCATCAGTTGGAACTGACCCTGGCTCAAGGCTGACTGCTGGAATAGCCGCGTTGCCACTGGGCCTGCCATTGTTGGTTCGGCGACGACGCTTCTTCCCGCCTCCACCTTGCTTATTACGCGACCGCTGCTTATTGCCCTGCTGCCCGCCTTGGTTGTGGTTCGATCGCTCGCCGGCTGACGAACCTCCGCCTCCGTTGGAGTCACTCTTCTTCTCAGAGAGAGGGCGTTCGGGTGCTTTAGATGGTGTAGATGCTGTGGACATAGTGGGAGGTCTCATGTGTGACAACTGTCACTGGTAAACAAAACAAGTACCGAAGAGGGGGAGCAGGATCTCGACAGAAGTCCGCCGCTGTTGGCGTTTCGATCAAATATCTTGCTCGGGTCAGTCGTGTCGCGGATAGAGATTATCCAGGAGGTCGATCACCTGCTGGTGAAGTGACTCTGAATTCCCCGCGTTGACAAGTACATAATGAGATCTTGAACGCTTCTCGTCAAGTCCCAACTGGAATGCTTCTCGCTTTGATGCCTCAGCGGCATCCCAACCGCTTCGTTGCATCAATCGTTCATGCCGTACCTGCTCGGGTGTATCAAGAAAGATGATGGTGTCACACTGTTGATCGAGTTTCGCCTCAAACAGCAGTGGTGCGTCAAGAACGATGGCTCGCACCTCTAAATCGATCATCTCAATTCGCTGGCGACACACAGCATCAACTCGTGGATGAACCACGGCCTCGAGCCGCTTGAGCTCCTCATCACTCGAGAATACGTATGCGGCAAGTCTGCTTCGATTGATATGCCCGGACTCCGTCATGACCTCGTCGCCATACCACGACTGCACGGCTTCTTGCACCGCTGGCTCATTCAATACACCGTGTGCGATCTTGTCCGCATCAAGAACGACGCAACCAAGCCGCTGCATGCTCGCAGCCACCGTGCTCTTGCCGGATCCAATCCCGCCAGCCAACCCAATGACCGCTGGTCCACTCATTGGACAATTCGTTCCCAGGTTGTTTCGCAACCGACATCTTTGATCGCAATGCCCATCGCCAACAGTTCATCGCGAATCTCGTCTGCCCGGCCCCAGTCTTTACTTTCTCGCGCTGCGCGACGCGCCACAATCAATGTGTCAATTGCGCTGGCATTTTCATCATCGGCCGCCACGCCACGCACCTCCAAGTCAAGTACGCCGAGCACGCTGTTCATTCGATGAAGCGCGTCGAGTTCGGACTGGTACGTCAATGAACCAGTACCGCCCGAAGGTGGCGAATCGATCGACATCAATCCAATGGCAATATTGAGCGCCCCAATTGCTCCAGCCATATTGAGGTCATCACAAATGGCGGCCGCGAAATCTTCCACCGCAGCGGCCAGCGGGCCTGGTCCATCGGACACAAGTTGGACGTCGGCGTGCGTGATGAGGTACGACTCCACACGCACCCAGCGGTCTATCTGCCGCTGCGCATCGCGAAGACCTTGCATGGTGAAATTTGAGTTGATCCGATAGTGTGTACGAGTGAGTTCGAGCCGAATCGCAGCAGGCGATGCGCCCTTCTCAAGCAGATCACGGATCGTATAGAACGTTCCGCTCGACTTACTCATCTTGGCGCCATCAACCATGAGGTGGCGCGTGTGGAACCAATACTTTGCAAATGCGCCGCAGCCTGTTGTGCCACGAGACTGCGCAATTTCACACTCATGGTGGGGAAAGATGTTGTCCTCTCCCCCACTGTGCACATCAATTTCATCACCAAGTAACGCGCGGGCCATTACAGAACACTCAAGATGCCATCCTGGATAGCCTTCGCCCCATGGGCTTGGCCAGCGCATCAGATGCGATTCATCGGGCTTCCACAACATGAAATCAGCTGGGCTGCGTTTGACAGCCTGCGTCTCCATGTCAACTCGACCTCCTTCGCCGCTGCGCAGCGCAGAGATTGTGTTTCCAGAAAGTTCACCGTAGTCCGGCCACGAAGACACGTCGAAATACACAACGCCATCAGACGCGTGATAGGCGTGCTCCCGATCAATCAATGATTGAACCATCTCAATCATGTGTTGGACATAAGCAGTGGGCCGCGGCAGATTCTCTGGGTGTTGATCACAGTCCACCGCTACTTTCAGGCCAAGCAACTTAGCGTCTGCAAGAAATGCGTCTGCGTAATAGTCTGCAATCGCGCGTGGGTCAGAGGGGTCAATATCAACGCCAACGGGCAAAGCCCCTGACTTTTTCGCCTCACTCAGTCGCCGCGCCGCAACGTCCATCTTGTCTTCCCCACCACCGTCGGCGACGCCATCTTCAGTCATATGACCAACGTCTGTGATGTTCATCACGTGCCGCACGTCGTAGCCAATAAACTCCAAGCAGCGGCGAAGCACATCAGCATTCAGGAAGGATCGAAAATTACCAATGTGAGCGAAGTCATATACGGTGGGGCCACATGAATAGAAACTCACTCGCCGCCCATCAGGGCTGAGTGGAACAAAGATCTCTTTTTTGCCGTGAAGCGTATTGTGCAGCGCGAGATTCATGTGTGGCAGGGTACCTGCGAGCGTGGGGTGGGTAACATGTGTAACCAATGAGCACATTCGACTATGACTGGTCCACTCGGCAAGTACTCGTCACGGGCGGCAGCGGATTTATTGGGACTCATCTTGTAAACCGTCTCCGGGCCGAGGGGGCCAAGGTTCGAGTGCTCGACGACCTTTCAACTGGCCAAAACCGCTGGGCCGACACTGAAGTGGACTTTCTAGATGCGAGTGTCACCTCTCATCCAGACATTTCTCGAGCTATTGATGAATGCGATGTCGTTTTCCACCTTGCAGCCATGGTGTCCATCCCACAATGCGAGCAAGCTCCTGATGCGTGCCGCCGGGTTAATGTGGATGCAACCGCTACAGTTGCGCAGATGGCCGCCGATGGCAATGTAAGACTAGTATTTGCAAGTAGTTGCGCCATCTATGGCCCCGATGCAAGCCTGCCATGCCTGGAATCAGCCACTCCACAGCCAGTATCCGTCTACGGAGCAAGCAAGATCGAGGCCGAGCATGCCATTGAATCAATGATTCGAAGCCGGTCACTACAGGCAACATGCCTCAGATTTTTCAATATCGTTGGTCCTGGACAGCGGCCCGACCTGCCATATGCAGCGGCCATTCCAATCTTCGCCGCTGCTGTTAGAGCCGACCAGCCGCTCTGCGTCTTTGGTGATGGAATGCAAACGCGTGACTTTGTGCCTGTTGATCTTGCCGTTGAGGCAATGATGCGGTCTGCAGCAACACCATGCAACAGAACACTGAATGTCGCGACGGGTATTCAAACAACATTGCTTGACATTATTGACATGATCTCCAAGGCCTGCGATCGCCCCGCTATGTGTACCCATACACCACCACGAGCCGAAGACATCCGTCACTCCGTCGGCGACACTACGCTGCTACAGAACTTACTTGGCTTACCTGGTCAATGGGGAACGACGGCATCGCTTCGTGATGCAGTGACGGGTGTGGCGCAACACTGCGTCTGAAGATCACTCGATACCAAGTGCCTGCGCACATGAACCAAACTGATACTGCTGCATCAGCTTCAACAGCTTTGTCTTTGTACCACGCGTGTTAACATAACACTTGAATCGACGATGCAGTGGCATTGGCACGCGCGGGCAATCTGGCGCAAAGTCACGTGGGTGTAAATAAATGACTGCAGGATGGCCAGCCGCATGTTGTTATTCAATGCCGCGGCGAATCAACCATAGCGGCAGCAGCAGCATGTATCCACCACCAGAAAACGCAAATCGCTTTGGGCCAACTCTCATCACACTCATTGGCAGTTCTGGCATCGGGCGCCCAGACGGCGCGCCGGAAAATATATGCGGACCTTCCTGGCAGGGGT
>CAVOCO010000081.1:0-5794 GCA_963694215.1 Phycisphaerae bacterium | reverse complement strand
ATACGCGTCGAGTCGGGCCGCCTCGCTGAGCAACACCAGGCCGCCCAGCGTGAGCGGCGTCATGTTGAATCTGCCGCTGAAGAACACGCGGCGAGAAAGCGGACGCTGAGCGAACACATCGGCAGACGCACCGCGCAGCTGGATCAATTCGAAGCAGCCATTGAAACCGCAACGCACAAACAGGTCGCAAGTGAGCAAGCTGCCGCCGCTGCTCAGATCCGCATGACGGATGCGCAGCAGCGGGTTGAGGACGCCAAGCAGGCGACCGCCCAATCGACCGAAGACGTTCGAGCAGTTCGTCATCAGGGCTCTATTCTTGACCGCGACCACACGGCGCTTGAACTCAGCAGACGCGAGGCAGAGGTCAAGCGAGAAAATCTTGAGGAACGCACGATTGACGAGCTCGGCATTGATCTTTCGATCGAATTTCCACTCTGGAAAGACTTGCCCCGCGAGGAAACACCAACACTCGACCGAGACGCAGCGCAGCAAGAGGTCAATGAACTCAAGGCGAACATCAAACAACTTGGCAATGTCAACCTCGACTCGATTGACGAAGAACAGCATCTCGAAGAACGAAATGATGGCTTGATTACGCAGGTGGCTGACATTGATCAAGCCCGCGAGCAGTTGGAATCGCTTATTGGTGAGCTTGAGATCGCAAGCAGAACACGATTCGAAGACACCTTCAAGGCCGTCCGCGAGCACTTCGCTGGCCCGCAAGGACTCTTCCGGCAGTTGTTTGGTGGCGGAAGCGCTGACCTCTTCCTCGTGCCTGACGAAGACGGCAATGTTGACATGCTCGAGTCTGGCATTGAGATCAAGGCCAAACCACCGGGCAAGGAGCCCCGCGTCATCAGCCAACTCTCTGGCGGCGAGAAGACGATGACGGCCGTGGCCCTGCTGCTGTCCATCTTCAAGTCACGGCCCGCGCCGTTCTGCATCCTCGACGAAGTCGACGCAGCTCTGGATGATGCCAACGTGGCGAGATTCTGCAGCACCATCGATCAATTCCTTGACCGCAGCCACTTCATCATCATTACCCACAACAAGCAATCAATGCTCACCTGCGACCGCCTTTACGGCGTCACTCAGCCTGAGCGTGGCGTGTCCAAACGTGTAACAGTTCGCGTCGATGAAGTTGGCGATGACGGACGCCTCAGCAAGGCAGCTGCGGCTCGAGCCGTGGAGACACCGCAAGGCGGCAATGAGAACGCCTCGGATGACACGAGTGAGCTACCGATTGTCGAAACGATAGCTGCAGCCATTCCCACTGCGGGATAAAGGTCGACCTGGGCTTCTTAGAAGACTACTGTCCCCCTGATGAATTACTCGGGGGCTACTGGATCCAGGCATCTACCCACTCTGAGATCACGTGGCCAACCTCAGCAAGCTGCGGCGATGGTTCGGCATCTGCTGCAAATGGATTGGGTGTATTGAACACGTGGTCTGCTCCGTCCACGATGTGAACCTGAATGCGAGGCGGATTAGCCTGGGCAATCGTTACCGCATCATGCGCAGCCACAGTGGGGTCATCCGCTCCGTGGAGCACGCCAACCGAGGGTCTAATCTTCGCAACCTGGGCAAGTAGATCGTGGGCCTCAGGCTTGTCACATTGCTCCTGCAGCCAGGCGGCCCCAATTTGAAGCATCTGCCCAGTCCGGGATGACTGCAACGGCAGCGATCCATCAGCAAGAATCTTCGCCTTCGATTCACTGGGCATTCGATCAAGCGATGCTGGGGCGCTCAACGACACCACGCCTACGACACGCCCAAATGCTTCGTCATCGGCATGCCGCCCCGCTGTGAGAAGACAGCTCGATCCACCGCGGCTATGGCCGACCAAGACGGCGCCGCTGTTCTGCCCAGCAAGCACGCCCCGATCAATAGCCTTGAGCAGAATCATGATGTCCTCTACCCCGCGGCTCCATGTATCGCGAGAGAAGGCAGCACAATCAAAATTCCCGTGGCCATGGTCCATGCCGGAATGCGAAAAATTCACCCGGTGCACGATGTGTCCAGCCGCGCAGAGCTGCGTTGCCAGCCACGGAAACATGCCATAGTCTTTGTATCCAAGATAGCCGTGCACAAGAATGATGACGCCGCGTGGATCACCTGCCGGCTGATGGGTCGTGCCACGAATGGGCAAGCCCTCGCTACCTGGGATGTCCCAGTTGCTTGTACGCATCGTCAAACTCCAACCCGCAGATGCCGCGCGACTGATTCAGCGAATTCCATAGTGCCAAGTGATCCGCCAAGATCTCGCGTCTTTTCACCTGCCACCAAGGCGGCGTTATAGGCATCTCGAATGCAATCAGCAACCTGTCTGCATGCTACGTCGCCCGTTGCCGATGAGAGATGACGCAGCAGCATCACGCTACTCATAATGAGAGCCAACGGATTCGCAATCCCCTTGCCAGCGATATCCGGGGCTGATCCATGTACTGCTTCAAATACAGCACAATGATCTCCACCAAAGTTCGCGCCCGGCGTTACGCCAAGTCCACCGACAAGACCGGCGCATAAGTCGCTCATGACATCCCCGTAAAGATTCTCGCATAGCAAGACATCGAAATTTTCTGGATTCTGAACGATACGCATGGTGCCCGCGTCGATGATGAGTTCTTCATACTCAACGCGTCCCTCATACCGAGCGGCTTCATCGCGGCAGCACTGGATAAACAGGCCGTCGCCAAGTTTCATAATGTTCGCCTTGTGCAGCACAGTGATCTTCTTGCGGCCACGGCTCATCGCGTAATCCAACCCAAACCGAGCAATGCGTCTGCTTGCGTCTTCGGTCACAACCTTAAGACTCGTTACGACTCCTGGCGTCACCTGATTCTCAATCCCAGCGTACAACCCTTCAGTGTTCTCACGAACGATCACAATGTCGACTCCAGGATCGGAGAATCGAGTCGGCACACCTTGAAGACTCCGAACAGGACGAACCGCGCCAAAGAGATTGAGCCGCTTGCGAAGTGCCACATTGACCGATGTAAATCCCTCGCCAATCGGCGTCGTGCATGGTCCCTTAAGGGCAATTCGGTGCTCTTCCACCGCCTCAATCGTCTCCAGCGGGAGGGTCTCGACTGACCCTTGCTCAACTGCAGCAATACCCGCCTGCCGAACCAGCCATTCAATATCAGCCCCAGCTTCTTTCAAAACAAACTGAGCTGCTTGGGCGACCTCAGGGCCAATACCGTCACCCGGAATCAATACGACTGTATGTTTCATAGCAGCACTGCTCCATCATGGAAAAGTGCCATTCTATCAGCCACCGGGTGCCCTGCCCTGCTTGACGCGGCCAGCCTGTGGGCGGACCATGGCCACTTCGTGGCAAATCAATCATTTCATCTTGATGCAGTGATCGTTGGCGGCGGCATTGCTGGGCTACTCGCCCTCGATGCGCTCCACCAACGGGGATGCCATGCGTGGCTCATCGAACGCGACTCACTGGGCAGTGGACAAACAATTCAGAGCCAAGGCATCATTCATGGTGGGCTGAAATATGCGCTTGGTGGAGCGGCCAACGCGGCGGCCAAAGCCGTAAGCGAGATGCCAGAACGATGGCGATCGATGTTCCGCGGCGAGACTACGCCCAACTTATCCGGTGTAGCCATGCGATCCGAGGCATGTGCGCTGTGGTCCACAGGCTCAGCTACATCCATGATTGGATTGCTTGGCGCCAAGTTGGCCATTCGAAGTGGACCTGCGGCATGGCCAACTGAGACGCTTCCAGAACCGCTTACGCACGTTCGTGGCCGCGTCCTGCGTGTGACAGAGCCCGTGCTCGAACCAGAGAGTCTTCTCGCTGTCCTTGCCATGCTGCACGCCGACCGTATCGTCCGCGGCGAAACCCAATCGATTCGCGTCAAGGGCGCGACGGCAATGATCGATGTACAGACGAGCAGAGGATCGATGAACATCACCTGTGGGAAGCTCATGCTGCTCGCAGGACGTGGCAACCAACAGTTGCGCGCGATGGCAGGCCTGCCGGCAGGAGCGATGCAAGAACGGTCACTCCGCATGACCCTGGCGAGAGGCGATCTGCCCGTGCTCAATGGGCACTGTGTCAAGGGTGTCAAGCCGTGGCTGACAATTACGACAGCATGCGATCATACGAACGGAACTGTGTGGCAAATCGGAGGAGAAGCAGCCGAATGGGGCGCAACTGCAACCTCGCACGACACGATCAATCGAGCGGCCTCTGCGGTTGCTGCCGCGTTGCCTAATGTTTCGCTGAAAAATATTGAGTGGGCCACTTACAAAGCGCCGCGATCCGAGCGATCAAGCATAGATGGTGGGCGGCCAGATACGCCGGGCATTGTTGACGACGGACCCATCTGCGCAGCATGGCCAACCAAACTAGCGCTTGCCCCGATCCTGGCAGACAAACTTGCCGAGCGTGCCGCGCCGGCCCATGCCCCCGAGCCTATCCCACAGGCCTACGAGCGACCGCCTGTTGCCACTCCGCCATGGAGGGAGGTGACCCAATGGACCAACGCCCACTTGGACACACTGGACTGAGCGTTTCGCATCTTGGCTGGGGCACAGTGAAGATCGGCCGCAATACCTCGGTAAAGTTTCCCGAGGCATTTGACCTTCCCGACGAAGCAGAGGCCATTGCCATTACGCATGGAATGATTGATCTGGGCATCACACTTATCGATACAGCACCGGCCTACGGACTGGCTGAAGAGCGAATCGGAATGGCACTCGCCGAACGCCGCGACGAGGTCGTGCTGTGTACCAAGGTCGGCGAGACTTTCGACAATGGGCAGTGCCACCATGACTTCAGTGGCGCAGCCGCCCGAACAAGCCTCGCTCAGAGCCTACGCAGACTTCGTACCGATCACGTTGACATCGTGCTGGTGCACTCAGATGGGAATGATCTTGCGATCCAACACGACACTGACCTCATTGAGACGCTGCAGGATCTGCAGCAGCAAGGCATGACCCGAACGATCGGGTTCTCGGGCAAAACACCAGCAGGCGCCCATGCTGCCCTCGCCTGGGCTGATGTCCTGATGTGCGAATACACGGTGGGCCAGCGCTCGCATGAGGATGTCATTATCGAGGCCGCAGAGGCAGGCGTCGGCGTGCTGCTCAAGAAGGTGCTCGCAAGCGGCCACCTCGATGCCCCCGCTGCACTTCAATTTGTCCTGCGCGACGCAACCATCGCTCCCCTCATCTCGAGCGCCGTCGTCGGCAGTTTGAGCGTCGAACGGATGCGGAAGAATTGGAATGCGCCGCGTGGCGGCGGGCAAGCCGGAATTGAGTAATCTGCAGTTGAGGCAGCGTCGCAGAGCAACAACTGTCTGTCCCCTTGTTGGCGATTTTCGCGGAATGAATCGACGCTGCGGCTACGGAATCACGAGGACGAGATCAACACGAAGTTGATCTGGATTGCCACCAAGTGCCTTCTTGTTGGCGACGAAGATGTCGGTCCAACGCGTGGAATCGCCGTAGTAGGTCGACGCGATAGAAGTCAGCGTGTCGCCCTTTCCAGTGCGATACGTCTTCTCGGCCGGCTTTCCTGCAACAGGCTTTGTGGCAGAAGACGAGCGTGATGCGGTAGCTTGTGGAATCTTGAGCGTCTGACCAATCCGAAGCCTCTTTGGATTGAGACCGGGATTGGCAGTCACAAATTGCCGCCATTCCATGCCGTCGCCAAGCGTCCGAGCTGCAATCGCGGTGAGCGTATCCCCTGCCTGTACCGTCACTTCAGCCTTGGCGGCCGAGGAACCAGGTCGAGCCGCAACAGCAGCCGCTGGGGGTGGATCCAATTCAAAAA
>CAVOCO010000080.1:0-5814 GCA_963694215.1 Phycisphaerae bacterium | reverse complement strand
GTAAACACCCTCGTGTCGGCCGATCATGTGGGGTGTGTCATTACGCACACCGCCGTAGCACATACTGGTGATGTATGGGTGGCGTGGTACGACAGTTCGGCTGGGTATGACGTGCGGCTGCAGCGACTTGATGAACATGGCGTTGCTGCATTTGATCCGCCAATCTTGATATCTGATCAGTCACTCTCGTGGGTGCAGGATTTTGACTTGGAGTGTGACGCCGCAGGCAATGCCGCAATTGCATGGGCCAGCGAAACGTTAATTGGAGCAGTGCTCGTAGAACCAAGCGGTGACATTGCGTGGGTTCATGAGTTTGGCGTGGGAAGCGGCGCATTCCTCGGCAGCCCGCAGGTGTGTGGCACCGATGACGGCGCAGTTGTTGTGGGATGGCTTCAGGATGCGCCTTCGCATATTCAACGTGTGGAATCTGATGGCACACTTGCGTGGGACTTCGAAGTTGTGCTTGACGCTGGCGGCACGACTGCGTTATCTGACATTCAACCGAGTCTTGATGGCAGTGTCATTGTGTCGTGCGTGCACTACCTTTCATTTTCAGGCGCGAAGCGGTTAAAGGCCCAGCGAATTTCAGCCGGCGGTGGGTCCATGTGGGGCCTTGGCATGGTGGATGTGTTTACGTCCGGATCGCTTCAGTTTGGGGCGTATCCATCGTTCATCTCTGATGGGGCTGGCGGCGGCCGATTTGCCTGGTATGAAACGTCTCCACTTCTGGCTCATGTGCAGTGGATTGATCTCAACGGCGGTGCGCAGTGGGGGAGCAACGGATTGATCGCCACAAACGAGTCGTCCATGGTGCACGTGTCGCCATCAGCCTGCATTGACCAATCAACCGGTGAGACGACTGTGTTCTGGGTGAGACAAAACAGCGCGCAAAGCACCGCTGGCATTCAGGCCAATCGATTCAATGAAGCCGGTGATGCCCTGTGGGGAAGTGCCGGCCGCCAAATTGTGGCGCCCATTTCAACACATACCATTCTTGACTTGCAGGCCGGGCAGATTGGGTCGGTTGCCTCGGCCATGTGGATTCGTGATGCTGGTCTGAGCGAGACTGTCCTTGGCGTGGGGTTAGATGCGATGGGCGTCATGCAGTGGGGCTTTGGTCCGACGTCTCTGGGGGTAAGCAGTGGAGAGAAGACTGATCTCTCGAGCGCCGGGGGGGCGACGCAGCGGATTGCCACGTGGGCGCAGATGTGGGATGGAGCCTTCCGCGTGTTCGCGCAGAATGTTCATCAGGACGGCACACTTGGGCCCGGCATTTCATGCCCCGCTGATGTGAATGGTGACGGTGTTGTTGGCACCGACGACCTTCTTCTCATAATCCGGCTGTGGGGTCCGTGTGTTGAATGCGAAAGTGATCTCAATGGCGACGGAATGGTCGGTACCGATGACCTGCTGGCGCTGCTGGCAAGCTGGGGACTGTGCTGACGCGTACCGACCTGACTGGGTACGCTGCTCATCACACGGGCAGTTGTGCTCGGGTGTAAGGAGGGTGCTGTATGAAGTTATTCAAGCGTATCGCCATCATTGGAACACTTGTTGTATTAGTCGTTGTGATTGGGGCCTACTTTGCCATCGATCAAATTGCTAGAAGCATCGTTGGTTCACAAGGAACTTCAGTGCTCGGAGTGCCGACAAGCGTGTCATCCGTGCGGCTTGCTGTATTCAGTGCCGAGTCGGGGTTCACCGAACTGACGATTGCAAATCCTGAAGGATTTCAGAAACCAAACTTCATTGAGATTAAACAGGCTGAATTTTCGGCGAGCGTTGGCACCCTATTGAGTAGCAATATTGACATTCCACTTGTTCACATCAAGGGCTTGACGCTCGATCTCGAACAAATTGCTGGCAACACCAATGCGGATGCAATCATCAAGAACATCAATGCCAACACCAAGGAGCCTGATGACGTTGACGACCCGATGAAGTTCAACATTAAGAAGCTCATTATCGAGGACATTCGACTGACCGCTTCGGGCAGCATTGTGAATATCGCTGGCGGCAAGATTGACACCAAAATACCTCGCATCGAACTGAGCAATCTCGGCACTGAAACCGACGGCGATCAGTTAAGCCAGCAGCTCATTTCAATGATGCTTGGCGTACTGATGAAGCACATCGCAGAGAATCCGATCCAAGGCCTGAGTGGCGCTGCGGTTGGCACTATCGTGACAGGGATCGAAAGCATTCCGATTCTTGGCTCGAGCCAAGCCGGAAGGACGCTCGGGCAGCTCCTGATGGGGGCCAACCGTGGGATCAATAGCGGGGTCCAGGGTATTGGTGAGAAGCTCAATGGTGTTGGAAAGGGCATCGCAGATCTTTTCAGTGACGATCCAAAGAGCGATGACGACAAAAAGAGCGATGACGACCCAAAGAACGGCGATTGATCACCATTACTATTGCCCGGCAGCGAGATCAGTTCTGGAATGTGTCGGCCGGCCGAGTTGCAGCGTTCTTTTTTGCAGATTTGGTATTGATCTACCAGTTTGATGCCCTATCTTGATGCGGGAAGAGGAAAGGGAGAGAGTTCATAATGATTCGATCAACAGCACTATGTATTGCCGTGTCCGCCATGCCAGCAATGGCAGACATCTACATCGATACGGTTGGTGACATTGCCACAGGCAATAGCAATCTAGACATCACTCAGGTTGAAGTGACCGACAACGGTACTGATCTGGTCGTGCAGCTGACAGTCGATGCCCTTGATGGCGACTGGGGCAAGTACATGTTGTTCATGGACGGCTGGGCCGGTGGCAGCGGTGACAATGACAATCCGTGGGGTCGCGATGTCAGTGGACTCTCCGGCACGGACATCTTTCTCGGCGGTTGGGCCGACGGCGGCGGCGGGGCTGACGCGTACGGATATGTCGACGGCAGCTGGGCCGGCTCCGACCCGGTATCCACTTCGATCGATTGGGACAACAATACTATTCAGTGGACCTTCTACGATTTCGTGGCTGATCTCTCTGGGGTTATGAGCGGCTTCGACTTTGAAGTTGCCACAACCGGAGGAGGTTGGGGCGACCCGGCTATCGACTTGCTCGGTGGCGAAGGTACGCAACCAGGATGGGGTGGTGGGTCGACATCAACCGATCGAATGCACTACGACTTCGCCACCATTCCAGCACCTGGCGCGGTGGCACTGCTCGGACTGGCCGGATTGGCTGGACGTCGTCGTCGCCACTGATTCTGAACAATGCATAAGTTTCTCTCAACGCCCTTCCCATTCGGGGAGGGCGTTGTCGTATGCGGTAGGCTCTGAGTGAGGTAGAGGAGCCTATTCGTGTCTACATCCGTGCCAAGTCGTTGGAGTATTGCGATTGATCGTGGTGGCACGTTCACCGATGTCGTGGCATGGAATTGCACTGAAGTGCGGCAGGCCAAAGTGCTCAGCTCGCAGGGTGTGGCAGGCGAAGACGCAGCCGTTGATGGCATACGCAGGGTGCTCGAACTCGATGCCAACACGCCGCTTGACAGTGATCTGCTTGAAGTCGTTCGAGTTGGCACAACGGTTGCTACAAATGCCTTGCTGACCCGCACAGGGGATGATGTTGTTCTGGTCGTTACTGAAGGGTTTCTGGATTTGCCTGTGATTGGCAATCAGTCTCGCCCCGATCTCTTTGCGCTCGATATTCAGCGTCCATTGCCAGTGGCAACTCATGTCGTTGAGGCTCGGGCGCGGGTTGCGGTCGACGGTCAGATCATCCAACCGCTTGATAAGGCCGCGACGCTTGTTGATCTTACTACGGCGTTTGAGCGTGGGTATCGCTCAGTGGCGATCACGCTGCTTCATGGATGGCAACACGGCGAACATGAAGAGCAGATTGCTGAGATTGCGCGGTCGATTGGTTTTTGCGAAATTGTGACCAGCCGCATGTGCCCCTTGCGTGGTGTGGTTTCGCGTATCGATACAACTTCACTAGATGCAAGCCTCACCCCGGTTGTGCACGCAGCCATGTCGCGGCTTGTCGAGTCGGTCGGTGACACGCCGGTGGTGTGCATGCAGAGCAATGGGGGACTCATACAGGCCGAATCATTTCGTGGCAGCGCCGCAGTGTTGTCGGGGCCAGCGGGCGGCGTTGTGGCAGCAGCGACCATTGCGGCGCGGCAGGGCATTGATCGCGTGATCGCCATGGACATGGGCGGCACATCAACCGATGTGTCGTGGTACGCCGGCGAGCTTGAGCGGTGTACCGATACGGTCGTTGGCGGGGTTCGAGTCCGCTCGTCGATGCTTCGGATTCACACTGTGGCCGCGGGCGGCGGATCGATCTGTTGTATCTCCGGTGGTCGGTACCGTGTTGGACCAGGCAGCGCAGGGTCAACGCCGGGCCCTGCATGTTACGGAATTGAGGGGCCTGCAACGCTGACCGATTGCCATGTGCTACTTGGCCGTTTGCCGGTCGATGCGCCGCCGCCTGTATTTGGACCATCGGGCGATGCGGCCATTGACGCAGCGGCAGCGTACAAGGCGATCGATGTATTGGCTGGTGAGGCCAGCCCTGAGCAGGTCGCTGACGGGTTTCTCATGGTGGCGGTCGAGCGGATTGCCTCGGCCATTCGCGAAGTGTCCGTTGAGCAAGGTCATGACCCAGCAGGAGCGGCGCTGTGTGTCTTTGGAGGTGCCAGTGGCGGCGTAGCGTGCCGCGTAGCAGACCGACTTGGGATGGACACCGTGATTATTCCTCCAAGATCAGGCGTGCTCTCTGCGGTTGGAATTGCCCAGAGCCGGCGTGTTGTTGTGAAGCGAGAAAGCATCGAACGGACACTTGACCGCGTGGGTCTTGCTGAGGCGATTGGCGTGGTCAATCGGCTCTGCATAGCAGCCCACGACGAACTCCGCACAGATCGCTCGGCCGATATCCATGACCGTGTTCGGGTTTCGCTGCGGGCCGCGGGGTGGGACCGATCATTGGACGTGCCACTTGATGAACTCGATGTGATGGATCATGCGTTTCGAACGCAGTCCCGCGACCGATTTGGATTTGAGGCAAGAGGCCCGCTCATACTGGACGCTGTGGAAGTGGAGGCATCGATTGGTGGAGCCTCTTGTGATCTTGGCATTCGGCGTGGCCCGGACGTCGCTCCGCGAGAGACTTCAATGTGGGTGGACGGGGAGTGGCGCGATGTGCCGCTAGTTGACGAGTCCTACGCCGAGGTCATTACTGGTCCTGCCGTTGTGCTACATGATGGCGCGACAACCGTCATTGAGCCGGGTTGGAACTCGAGACGCTGTGAAGATGGCACGCTTCGCGTGCAGCGGATATCGCCCCAGCCTCCAATGCAGTTTTCCGCAGCGAACCTCGCTCACCTAGAGATTATGAACCGGCGGCTACTGAGTATCTGCCGGGACATGGGCACGACGCTGCAGCACATCGCGAGCAGCGTCAATATAAAGGAACGACTGGACTACTCATGCGCGATCTTCGATGAGGTTGGCCGGCTTGTGGCCAATGGTCCGCATATTCCTGTGCATTTGGGGTCGATGGGACAAGCAGTGCGGCGCGTCCTGCAGAAGTGCCGCGGAACTCTAGAGCAGGGGGCGGCGTTCTTGATCAACGATCCAGCTCAAGGCGGCACCCATCTTCCCGATCTCACGGTTGTGTCGCCGGTACTGCGCAGCGGTCGCGTGGTATGTGTTGTGGCCAGCCGGGCCCACCATGCTGACGTCGGCGGGACAACACCTGGATCCATGCCGCCCCATTCAGTGACACTTGCCCAGGAGGGTGTTGTGTTTGACGCAATGCCCCTGACGCTTAATAGTGTGCTGCAAGAAGATGCATTGCGAGAGACACT
>CAVOCO010000079.1:0-5817 GCA_963694215.1 Phycisphaerae bacterium | reverse complement strand
ACCGCGCCGCTTATCAGGGTGGCGGTCTGTGCTCATTGGAATCATCTGGTGAGATCTTGGACTCCTCCTTTGAACGCAACTTCGCCGGCGGTCGTGGGAGCGCGTTGTATTTTGGATTCCGGACGTTCATGACAGTCTCCGGTTGCTCTTTCGAATCCAAGACTGGCTCGGTAGTGGGTGGTGATGAAATCGTTCGTGGCGAGGATCATCTCGGCGCGTGTGACTTGAGCGATACAGTCTGCGTCTTGTCAGAGAAGGCAGATTGCCTCGCCGCAGGTGGTGTGTTCCGCGGGTCCGGAACACGATGTCCCCCATCGGATACCGTCAAGCAAGCCCGCCGCGGCGGCGACCTCGATAACGATGGCGATGTCGATCGGTCCGATCTAGGCATCTTGATGCTGCTCTGGCACTAAGCTATTCGAGCACTATTTTTTGAATGAGATCTGCAACGTGCGCCATTGGTACACGGCCAGGAAGGTCGTGGTCTTCGCTGCACCACAGCACCGGGTCGAGGTCGGCATCGCATCGTCCGTGGCTTCCACGAACGAGTGATGTGTCCAGTGGGATAACATCCATTACACCGCGGAATCCAAATCGCTTGCGAGCAAGTCGCCATGCAATCGCAAGCCGTGGGAAACGGATGGCGGGGTCAATGAACAACTCGCGGGGGTCGTATCCAGGCTTGCGATGAATATCGACGGTGCGTTGGTAATCCGGCGCTGTCGCGGGGATGCCCCACCAGTCGTGGCAGAACCAACGATCTGATACAGACATTAGAACGATGTCGCCGCAGCGGTCGTGTTCGAGACCGATTTCCTTGAGGGCTTCTCCATAGAGGACTGACTCAACGCCAGCCAACTTTTTGAGCAACGCTGCTATTTCTTTTACGCGAGTTCCATCAGCCAGGTAGACATGAGCACACTGGTGGTCTGGAACCACAAAAGCATCACTTGAGCCAGCATCAAGTAGTTCGCGGCCAAGTTCATGCCGAATGCTCAGGAGACCGTGTTGTCGAAGGAATCGGTTGGGGGCGATTGCATCAGTGACTGGAGCAATGCCGTACTCGTTGACAAGCAGAATCCGTCGTCCATCTGCCATGAGTTCCTCGATAAGGTCCGCAGCGACGTCGTCGAGTGCGCGGCGAATGGGTGTCATGGCTGGGCTCTTTGGGCCAAGTTTCTGCAATCCGTAGTCGAGGTGGGGCAGGTACACCATCAAGAGGGTGGGATCGATCGTTCGGTGCACGTGCCGGGCAGCATCTGCGATCCACTTCGAACTCGTGATGTCAGCCGCTGGTCCCCAGAACCGGAAGAGTGGGAACTGTCCAAGAGCTGACTGCAATTCTGTACGCAGATCCTGAGGCGATGTCCAGATGTCGGGCAGTTTTCTTCCGTCTGCAAGGTACATCGGCCGCGGTGTCACGGAGACATCGGCGCTGGCGTACATCGCGTACCACCAGAAGCAGTTGGCAGTCGTGATGGTGGGGTCAATCTTTCGAAGCTGGTCCCAGACACGTTCTGCCCGCACGATCCGATCTGACTGTTTCCAGAAATGCGTTTCGGCCATGTCACGCTCATGCCACCCATTACCCACAATGCCATGGGACGAAGGAGGCTCGCCGGTGAGCATGGTGGTTTGGCTTGTGCAGGTGACGGCTGGAAATTGTGGCTGCAGCCGTGCGCGTGTTCCACGCTCAAATATTTTTGAGAGACGCGGCATGTCGACGAGTTGGTCATCGCTCAGGGCGACGAGGTTGAGAATGGCGGCGCGATGTGCCATGTGTATTACGAACCTCCGCCAAGTCGTTGTCCGCCAAGTGCCAATGCGGCGCACACCATGGCAGCTGCGGACCACTCCGGTAGGCCGCACGAGAGCAGTATCGCGGAATCAAGCACGGCGAGCCCGGCAATTGACCAGCACACCGCCTGTCCGAGTTGTCCAGCCGTGTAGCGTCGATAAATGACTGGCAGTAAGCCGACGAGCAAGATGAAGAGCCCGGCGGCCATGCCAGCGAAGTCGCCAGTAACCGACAGAAAGGCGAGGGGGACCGTTGCTAACGAAGCCACGCTCAGCCAAATTATGTTTCCGGATACGACGCGTTCGCCGCCTCGTTCGCCGCGGCCGGTCAGGGTGATGCCAACTGTCCAGCATCCAATCGCTGCAGCAGCAATCCAAACAAGCGTGGGAATGCCGCCAGAGACGGCAAGCGACGTGAGTAGCGGGACAAGGGCTCGGCACGCAGCCATGCAGAGTGTGGCGAGCACGACGCTGCCGCGGTGCAACCACTGATACAACGAAATGGCCACAACGAGTGCGAGCCCTGCATGCATGGTCCACACCGACGCAGCTGGTCCGGTTTCGGTGACTCCTCCACCGCGAAGCCACACGCCCGCAATAAGCGCGAAGCCTGCAAGCATGAGCATCGAGGCTACGGCCATGGCCAATCGCGGAGAAATACGGCCGCTTGCAACAGGCCGAGTGGAGCGGTTCGCTCGGTCAAATGCCACGTCAACAGCATCGTTGAAGGCCATGCCACCGAGATACAAGCACGACACGCCAATGGTGACAGCAGCCAAGTTCCATCCAATTGTCCCAGCAGCAAGGCCTGCGCCGAGCAGCACGTCGGCCCAGACCGTTGGGAGATTCGCCGCTCGCAGCGTGCGATACCAATCGTTGAGGCGAGTCACCATCCGGCCTCGCGAAGTGTCTGCGTAGCCCAGGCAAGTTCAGCAGCAATGTCTTCGCCGAGCGTTGGTTTTCGAATTGCAGCCGGGAGTACTGACCACGCATAGGTTTCCACTTCAACAGCTGGTCGGTAGTCAAGCGTCGACGCTGCTGTGATGAGCTCGACGATGCTCTCGCGGGTGGTATGCAGATCGCCAATACGATCGAGATGAATCGGGACATGAAGGTGAGTCCGCCACACACCAGACTGATTGGTCGTTGGGGCGTCAGAGAGATCTCGCAGCAGCGTCAACGAGTCATTGTGATGTATCGAAGTCTGGTGTAACCAGCGTGGCTCAGCAAGCGCGAGAATGTCGTCAAAGTGCTTGCCCCGCGCTTCTGGAGCAGACGAGAGCTGAAGACGACCGATCGAGATGTCGGACTGGGCAAGCGCTGCGATGGCAGCATCAGAGGACTCATGCATGAGAGCGAGATGACACGCGTCAAGGCATGCCCGAAGCAGGCCGCGTCGCCCAAGATCATTCAGTTCATGCTCATCGACGAATCGAGCGAGATCCATCGCGGTTCCAAGAATGCAGCCCGGCTCTGGTTCAATGGCAAGATGGAGCTGTGTGTTGGTTTCTTTTCCAATGACATCGATACGCTCGCACGCAGTTCGAATCGAAGCGGCCGCTTTGTCGTGATCAACATCGTGACTGGGCCAACCGATTGGCACAGTGGTTAGTCCGCCAACGCCGTTGGGTCCGAGCATGGTGGCAAGCATCGCTGCGGCGCGGCAGGTGTAGTCGAGCCGTGATTGATCAGCCCAGTGCGGAAGGTAGACCGCCTCCTTTACGACAGGCGCGTGAAAGGCGTGTTGCGGAAATGCGTTGAATCCAAGTACAGGGCAGTTTTGCTCGGCAAGCCATTGCAGCAGTGGCTGGAGGTCCAGGCTGAGCATAGACTCGGGTATCCACAGCCCTACTGGCGTGCGTGGTGGAATGAACCCAGCGACCGATTGAATGCCAGACACCATGCCGCCAACTGAATCTGCGGCGAGCACATTGGCGCACCAGCCAACGTGGGTGGAATCAGACATCGACACTGAAGTTGGGTGAGCGGCTCAGGAATGCTACGGGATTCCCGAACGTAACCTGTTCGATCATGGCCGTTGGATGCCGGCGTCGTTTCATTTCCATGCGAGCCTTTGGAATTGCGAGTGGGTCAGAGTTGCCCCAGTCGCCCGCCGAGTTCATCCAGATTCGATCAGTTCCCCATCGCTCAAGAATGTCAACGGCTCGCTGCGGTGTGCATTTCGTGTCGGGGTAGAGCGTCATGCCCGCCCAGAATCCGCGGTCGAGTACCGCGCCGACCGTGTGTTCTTCGACGTGGTCGATCAAGACTCGGTCAGCATCGAGGCCGGCATTGGAAACGGCATCCATAATGAGCATGGTGCCTTTGTACTTGTCTTCAAGGTGTGGTGTGTGAACGAGCACGAGCGTGTCACGCGCCTTGGCCAGGGCCAGGTGGGCTTCGAGCACACTCAGTTCATTCTTGCTGTTTTTATTGAGCCCGATCTCGCCGATGCCAAGCACATTAGGCTGGTCAAGAAACTCTGGAATGGCGGACATTACTTCCCGCGCGAACCCAATGTCTTCGGCCTCTTTGGGATTGATGCAGAGCCAGCAGTGGTGCTTGATGCCATACTGGGCTGCTCGCTTTGGTTCAGTATCGGTGAGTTGCCGGTAGTAGTCACGAAATCCATCAACACTGCACCGGTCAAACCCAGCCCAAAATGCCGGTTCGGTAATTGCAACGCATCCCGCTTGAGCCATGCGACGATAGTCGTCGGTCGTGCGGGAAACCATGTGGATATGCGGATCGATGTATTTCATAGCGTGTCCGCCGGCGGAACTGCCCCGAGTGCGCCTTGCATTGGGGCTGTGTCAATAGGTTCTGAACTGTGGTCGCTGAGCAGCATTTGAATTCGCCGTGTGCGGTCACTTGTGCCGTCAATGAGCAGTGAGATGGCATCGCGGAGCGCGGCCACTCGGAAGTCGTCGCTCGATGGTCCGGTCGGTCGATCAAGGCGGTCAAGAAAGGCAGCGAGATCGAGTACCTTGGCTCGGTTTTCGAGAAACCACGCATCGATCATTTCTGCGTGGGAGAGCGGGCACGGTTGTTCGGAGGAGGACATGGTGGCCATCCTACCCCGTACGGCTCATGTGTTCGCCGCCTCGCCGCACAGTGAGTTCAATCGCTTGCCGCATGAGATCACGATCAATCACGGAGACTTCATGGGCTTGCTCAGGCTCAGTCACCATAGTGATAGCCATGGTGCCTCCAAGATGCTCGCGGAACCGCTCGAGCCCGTCAAGAAGTCGGTCATGGTCGCTCATGGCATCGCAGCACAGTGGAAATCCAAGCGACTGCAAGCAGCTCGCGACGCGACTGACGAGTGACTGTGAACCGCCGAGCGCGATCGCCGCATATTGCAGGTCAATCATCAACCCAATGGCGACGGCATCTCCGTGCGAAAGTCGGAACCCGGTCATCTGTTCAAGTTGGTGGGCTGACCAATGACCAAAGTCGAGTGGCCGGGCTCGGTTGGTCTCAAATGGATCGCCACCGTGCACAATGTGTGCAACATGGAGGTCAGCCGTTTGAGTGGTAATTCGTTCCATGACGTCAAGATCTCGCGTACGCAGCGCGACTGCAGCGTGCTCAATATCGAGCAGGAGCGATTCGTCTTTGAGTAGGGCCACCTTGATCGCTTCGCTCAATCCGGCACGCCAATCGCGATCAGAGAGTGTTGGCAGCAAGGTGGCGTCGTTCACGACGGCCCACGGTGGGGCGAACGTGCCAATCAGGTTCTTCGCCCCGAATGCGTTGATGCCGTTCTTTACCCCGACGCCAGCGTCGGCTTGACCAAGTGTTGTTGAGGGAAGGCGAACAAGTCGTACGCCGCGGTGGCTTGTTGCGGCCGCGAGGCCAACCGCATCAAGCATGGCGCCGCCGCCAACAGCGAGCACAAAGGACTGCCGGCAGATGCGTCGCTCGTGAATAGCCCGGACGACCTGGTCGAAGACCGTGCGGTCATTTTTTGCCTGCTCTCCGCCCGGGACGATTAGTGGCGATCCGGCGAGGTCGATA
>CAVOCO010000078.1:0-5916 GCA_963694215.1 Phycisphaerae bacterium | reverse complement strand
TCTCGATCAAGATCCACCTCGCATCGGCCTCGGCATGAAACAACTCCTCAGCGACCCATTCACAGCTGCCACAGGCGAACTCACCGAAGGTGCCATCGTGTCTGGCACGGTGACCAAGCTGGCCGCGTTCGGCGCATTCGTGAAAATTTCCGAGGGCATCGAAGGGCTCGTTCACATCTCTGAAATGGCGCACAAGCGAATCAATCGCCCAGGACAAGTGGTGCAAGAAGGCGAGGTCGTTGAGGTCAAGATTCTCAAGATCGACCCCGACACCAAACGCATCGGCTTGTCCATCAAGCAAACAAAGGGCGATTCAAGCAGCGGCGGCGGAGAAGGCGCGACTAGGACTGAAGATCCTGCGATGCGAAAGCTGCGTGAGAAATTTGGCAACGGGGCACTCAAAGGCGGCATTGGCTGAGTAAATGCTCAGGATGAGTCGGCACTCATTGCATCGAGTAATTGCCGAAATCCAACCTCATCGACCAAGGCAATTGGGCGACCATCAACCACGCTACGTGGTTGGTGCGATTCCTGCTTTTCCGGCAATATCGACATCGCCACATGCAAAGGTCCATCGTTGAGGTGAATCACCGCAATTGATCCCATGGCTGTTGCGAGACTGGACACAGAGCACGGGGGGAATCCTTGCTGCTCGAGGTCGTCGGCAATAATCGCCGCGGCCCGGCCCCCAACAACGCGGATATGCGCAGGCCCTGTATCGTCGACATACCCCTCAGCAGCTCGGCCAGAGACATAACACACGCTGTCCGGCTCGATGTACTCAAGCGTCTGCAGCAATTCCTCAATGGCCGCAAGGCGTCCAATCCGCTCAGCTCTCCACTGGCCAAGACCAAGCGACTCCTGCCGGAGCGATTCCAAGTGACGCCGCACCGTGACAAATGATGGTGCCGCATCGCCACCCAGCTCGACGAGGGCCCACTCCACAGCCTCTGCAATAGAGCGCGCTCCGCCAGCATGAAAGACCGCCGCTGCCAACTGCGCCACTTTGTCCGTAGGCCCAACCATAACTCCCTACGATACTGATTCATGACGCAAGGCCGCACATTTCGACCACTCATCGGCATCACCATGGGCGACCCCGGCGGCATTGGGCCGGAGATTGTCGCAAGCTGCCTTGCAGATGCCCCGCTAGCCGAGCGTGCCAGGCTTGTTGTCTATGGGGCCGGCGCACCGCTCACAATGGCCGCGGAACAGATCAACCTGCGGGCGAACTGGTTTCGCGCCGACAGCGATGAGCACGCGGACAAGCCCGTTCCAGATACGCCCATTGTGCTCGATGATTCCAAGCACGGTGACATGCACGATCTGCAACACGAACCACGCAAAGTAACCGGCGCCGCGTCGAAGCACTGGGTTGAATGTGCAATTCACGATGCCATGCGAGACAAAGACGACCCGCGCAAGCTCGATGCGATTGTCACCGCCCCTATCAGTAAGAAGGCGTGGTCCCTTGCCGGATTCAAATGGCCTGGCCACACTGAACTACTCGCGCACCGAGCCAAAGTAAAGCAAGTCTCGATGGTGTTTGAGTCACCGCATCTGCGAGTCTCACTTGCCACCGTGCACGTACCACTTATGACTGTACGTGACATTCTGACCATTGGCCGCGTGTTCGATGCCATCAGTCGAGGCGAAGAAGCCTGCAAGCTGCTTGGAGTGAACGGCCCTCGCATTGCGGTGTGCGGACTTAACCCACACGCAGGCGAGGATGGCGTTCTTGGATGGGAAGAGCAAAAAGTCATCACGCCAGCTATTGAGATGGCCCGCTCGGGCGGCATTGATGTGAGCGGTCCTTTCCCGGCAGACACATTATTTCGACGAGCTGTCGGCGGCGAGTTTGATCTTGTGGTGGCGATGTACCACGATCAGGGCCTTATACCGCTCAAACTACTTGGTCAGGGCAGCGCGGTGAATTGGACCGTCGGTCTGCCATTTATTCGCACAAGCCCAGACCATGGCACCGCATTTGACATTGCCGGCCGCGGACAAGCCGATCCATCGTCAATGAAGGCTGCAATCGATCTGGCAATCAGACTCGCGGTAGATTCGCCGCGTTAGGAAGCCGGAAGTTGCATGCCAGAAACCCGCAAACGGTGAACCTCGACTTACGACAGTCGACTGGCGACTTCTCACGCTCGACTCCCCCTCGCCGCCAAAGGCGGCGAGTACCATCCCCCCATGTCTGACACGACCCCACCGTATTCAATGGATGAACTGGTCTCGCTGTGCAAACGCCGCGGCTTCATCTACCCAGCAAGCGAGATTTATGGGGGCATTAATGGCTTCTGGGATTACGGCCCACTCGGCACCGCGCTCAAGAACAACTTGCGCGATCGCTGGTGGCGAGACATGGTCAAACGTCCGCCAATCGGTCCAGACGGCAATGAGATCAGCATAGTGGGCCTTGATTCAGCGATCATTCAAAACGCAAAAGTATGGGAAGCGTCTGGTCACGTCGGTGGCTTTAACGATCCAATGGTGGATTGCCGCGAAACAAAAGCCCGCTACCGCGCCGACCATGTGATGTGCATTGGCATAAAGGGTGACAAAGCAGGTCAAATCTACGCCTACATCGGCGGCGATGAAGACTCACTCGGATCTGCTCGCAAGAAGCTCGAGAAGTACGTCAAGAGATCGCTCGCGGATGAAGAACTTGACACGTGTGAATTGACCGGCCTCTCCGCGGATGAACTTGGCATGACCGTTGGACCAGACACCAAGACCGTTGGCACCTTGACCGAGCCACGGCAGTTCAATCTGATGTTTGAGACCTCAACTGGCGCCATCCGAAGTGACGACAGCAAGGTCTACCTCCGCCCCGAAACTGCTCAAGGCATCTTCCTGAACTTCAACAATGTCGTCGACACTATGCGTGTCAAAGTGCCATTTGGAATCGCCCAAGTTGGAAAGGCCTTCCGCAATGAAGTAACGCCCCGTAACTTCATCTTCCGATCCCGCGAGTTCGAGCAGATGGAAATCGAGTGGTTCTGCCACGAGGACGAAGCAGAGCAGTGGTTCGAGTTCTGGTGCGATGTGCGGTCAAAGTGGTGGCAGACCATTGGCCTCACCAGCGAGAACATCTTGATGCGAAAGCATGACAGCAATGAGCTCGCTCACTACGCAAAGGACGGCTGCGGTACGTTTGATATCGAATACAAATTCCCCTTCACCTCGCCAGGATTTGGCGAACTCGAAGGCGTTGCCCATCGCGGCAATTTTGACTTGACGCAGCACCAGAAGTTCAGCAAGAAGAAGCTGAGCTACTTCGATCAGCCCAAGAACGAGAGATACATCCCGCACGTCATCGAACCAAGTGCTGGCCTGAGCCGAGGCACACTCGCCCTCTTGTGCGAGGCCTATACGCCAGACCCAGAGCGGGCAAGCAAGGTCTATATGGCCTTCCACCCAAGCATCGCGCCAATTCAAGCCGCGGTCTTCCCGCTTGTCGGCAAAGACGGCATGCCCGAAATCGCGCATCGGCTTTGGGCTGAACTGCGTGAACGCTGGGACGTCGTAACTGACGTCAAACAAAGCATCGGCAAACGCTACGCTCGCATGGACGAAGCGGGTTGCCCATTCTGCTTCACCATCGACGGCGATACGGCCAGCGACCAAGCCGTCACGGTCCGCCACAGGGACACCCAGCAGCAAGAACGCATTGCGCTGGATAAGGTCTCCGCCTTCATGGCAGAACGCATCTGATCCATCAGGCATTCGATCATGCTCTGCCTTAACGGCTTAGGACCTACTATTCCTGTAAGCCCATGCCATGACAAACACATAAATCACCCGTCAGGCCGGAGTAGTGATTGCAATAGATCTGCAATCGGGCATACTTGAGGAGCCTCAACGGAAGGAATCAAAGGCTGCCATGCACCAATTCAGAATCGCACGAACGGTCCTTGTGGCCATCCTTATCAGTCCAATGCTCGCCGCCGCTCAGACCACCCCGCCGGACCTGAGTTCGACAACGATCGGCGTCGACAGCGGCGTTGTAAGAAACACCTCGCCCGACACAAGCATCCTGTTTCAACACGTCGTCTCGTCACCGAACGCGACCTCGATGCAAATCCACTTTGGCCGCACCAAACTGTCGCCGGGCAGCACACTGCGGATGACTTCGCTTGCAGACGGTGCAGTCCAGCATCACTCTGACACCACGCTTCGCCAGTGGCAGTACGCCAGCGCGTGGTTCAACGGGCGCGTCGTGCTTGTCGAACTGATCGCCAAACCGGGAACGGCCGCCTCACATGTCAGCATTGACTCTGTGTTCAGAATGGGCAACACAACCGGCGATCGCTCTATCTGCTTCAGTGTGGATGATCGTGAACTCAGCGATGACGCCCGCGCCGGGAGACTGGCTCCAATCGGGTGCAGCGCGTGGCTCATTGACGATGCAACGCATTCCTTCCTGTCCGCCGGACATTGCCTCGACAACTCGAGCGTCGTGGAGACGATGGAATTCAATGTGCCCCTGAGCAATGCTGATGGATCATGGAATCACCCTGGTCCTGAAGACCAATATCCGGTCGATCTCACATCGGTACAGTTCACCGACGCCGGCATCGGCAATGACTGGGCCTACTTCGGTTGCTTCGAAAGCACCGAGACCGGACTGACGGCCTATCAGACACAAGGCGATTCGTATGTGCTTGCCGATGCGGCGCCAGCTGTTGATGGCCGAGATATCACCATCATTGGCTACGGCACGGTCAGCAGTCCAGTGAGCCCAACTTGGTATGGGGTACAAAAGACACACACTGGACCATACATGTATCTCAGTGGCACGGCGATTGGGTATCAAACCGACACTACCGGCGGAAATAGCGGCTCGGGTGTGCTCGATGAAGTTACTGGCAAGGCCATCGGCATTCACACGCACGCAGGCTGCGATGCCAATGGCAATTGGAATCACGGCACCGACATCGCCCACCCTGATCTGCAGTACGCGCTCGATCATCCTCTTGGTGTGTGCATTCCTAGTCTATTGGAGTTCCACTTTCCCACGAGCCTGCCCGAGGCCACGCCTCCTGGCCAATCAATCGAACTCATCTTCGGTGTCATTGAAGGAGATGGCGTACCGGATCCTTCGTCCATCACGATCTACGTAGATATTGACGACATCATCTCGATGCTGCCTGCGCTACCGCTTGGCGATGATCTTTACAGCGTGACTATCCCACCGCTCATGTGCGGGCAGCAGGTGTCCTTCTACATCTCGGCCTTCACTGAGTCGGGCGCCGAAGCAACTTATCCGATCAACGCGCCAGAAACGCAATTCGCTCTGCTTGTTGGTTCACTTGAAGAAAGCATCATTCTCGACGAATCCTTTGCAAGTGGCCTTCCAGCAGAATGGTCGGCAACGGGTCTATGGCATAGCAGTAATGGCAACTGCGCGCCTGCCGGCACTTGCTCTGACAATAGCGTGATGTACTTTGGCCAAGAGAGTGGCTGCGACTACGACAGTGGCAATCAGGAAACCGGCACACTCACTGCGCCCGCTATTGCACTTGCAGATGTTGGCGGCGACATCACACTTCGATTCTGCACATACTTGGAGACCGAAGATACGGCCGGCTGGGATGTCGCGTCGGTACTGGCCAACGGCGTAACCATGGCCGAACTCGGCGTGACATCAGGCTGGACTGAGTATGAGATCGACCTGACTGGCGTCACGGGCGACACGCTGACGATTAGCTTTGCATTCGACACTGGCGACGAGCAGTTCAACGACTACACGGGCTGGCTCATCGACAATGTCCAAGTCGCCGCGAACACGATTGATTGCACGGATGTCCCCGCCTGCCCAGCTGACTTTGACGGCAATGGTGAGATTGACACGAATGACCTCCTCGCCCTCATCGCCGACTGGGACGCCGCAAACAGCCCCGCTGA
>CAVOCO010000077.1:0-5936 GCA_963694215.1 Phycisphaerae bacterium | reverse complement strand
TAGGTGGGCGAGATCTCCGGACCCGTGCCATGTTGGAATTGAAACCGAATCGACAGTTGGGGTGTGCGCTGGACGGAGGAGTGTTCGGTGCGCGCTGCTCCGCACTGATTCGGTCAGACGAACGCTACGCCACCGCGGTCCAGGCGTGAGTCCCAGTAGTGCTCGAATGATTGGTGCGAGGAACAACGTTCCCGTGACCAGAGATGACACGGGGTTTCCAGGAAGGCATACGACGACACACTGCTTGAGTTGTCCGATACGAACCGGTTTGCCTGGTTTCATGGAGACGCCTGCTACCCGCCACTGGCAGCCGAGGTCCTTGAAGGCATCGGGCAAAAAGTCATGCTTCCCAGCGCTGATGCCGCCGGTCGTCACGATGACATCGGCTGATGAGGCGGCATTTTCAATGGCGGCTCGTACGGCCTTACGATTATCTGCGAGATGATGGTGCTGGTCGAGCTCGCCTCCTGACCGAGCAACGAGCATGCCGACCATTGGATGGTTTGAATTTCGTATCTGATGCGCCGCGGGTTCGATGCCCGCCCCAACGACCTCGTCGCCGCTTGTGAGCAGTGTGACCCTCGGCTTGGCGCGAACAGTGACAGACACGCAGCCCGTCATGGCAGCAATACCCACCTCAGCTGATGAGAGACGCTGTCCTGCCTTGACCAGGGTGTGTCCCCGACTCGCATCGGCGGCTTGTGGGTGAATATTCCCGCCGCGTATGGGCGCATCGCCGGTGATCGTGAGTGGATCACTGCGATCAGTCAATTCGTGTGGCACAACCGTATTGCAGCTTGGCGGCACCGGCGCGCCGGTGGCAATGCCGACGCAGTGTCCCCGTGGCACGTCAATCTGCGCCGGGTCACCCGCTCGAAGATGTCCGCAGACCGGCCTGCTCTCGCAGTCGTGCGTGTGGTCATACGCATAGCCATCCATCGCAGCGCGGTTGAATGGAGGAAGGTCACGATCGGCAATAACATCTGCTGCGAGCACACGCTCAGAAGCAGCAGCAAGTGGGATACATTCGGTTCTGCTAGTCGGTACGACACCATCCGTGGTGCAATTGAGGGCAGAGTCCAAATCGAGGAGTGCGGCCATTGCAACAATCTAACAGTTTCAATGCCTGCTCTACGAATCAGAAGGCAATCGAAGTGGAACGCTTGCCTGCCGAGTTGTAAGGGCCTCTCGTACATATGGCTTGCACATCCCGCAGCTTCCGCCACATCCGAAGTGCTTGCGAATGTCCTCGAGCGTGGTGCTGGATCGTTGATCAGACCACGCGAGAATATCCGTGAATGGCACGTCGTGGCAGACACACCGATTGACCATCGGTTGCGGGCGTTTGCGAGCGGGGGGCTGATCGTTTGGCTGTTTAGACATTGGCGTTACCGCGGATCATAGGCTCGCGCATCATCAGAGAGAAAGCCATTGGCTGGCCAGCTTAGCGTGTCACACAACCATGCAGGAAGATCATCCCAGTGGTGCCCCTTGTAGGCATGGGCCTTCTTGGACACGTGTCCATCAACCCAGCCGACATTGCTTGTGCTGCCCGGGAACGACTGACCGCCAGCGTAGGCGGTGTCGTAGCCGCCACCGACATTGACCGGAGAACGCATGAACTTATTGGTGCCGCCCGATCGGCCACCGGTTCCAAACAAGGCCGTGGTTCCACTTCGGTGACACTGCGCATACCGCAAATCGGTTCGTCCATCGAGATTGGGTTTCTCGATAAGCAGATCCCACGCATTGAGGCCTTCATCACCGCTCCATGGCATGCGAGCCTCAGCTGCGATGAAGGCGACGTTGTAGTTGTACCCAGTGGCCCGGTCGCCTTGCCACGCAGCTTCAAGTCCGACTGCTGTTGGGCAGGTAAGCACGCCGCTGGGCTCATTCATGTCGGTGTAATTCCAGAGTGTGCCAGGTCGAACTCTGCCGCTCGGATCGCGGTGCCAGTCCCATGCGCGAACATCACCGCTTGTTGCATCTGCATCTGAGCCATACAGCACACCGGGGGGGAATTGCCCATCGTGCTCAATTGCGTATTGAATAGCAGCCCGGCTCATTTGCCGGAGGTTGGTTCGGCAGTGGGTCCGCTGGGCCGCAGCTGCGGCGCGATCCATCGCCGGCAACGCAATGCCCATCAACAAACCGATGATGGCCACCGTGATAAGCACCTCGAGCAGTGTGAACCCAGGCCGATTCACTCCCACGCCTCCAAAATTACGAGCAGATCATTGACGTTGACGGTCCCGTCATGGTTGACATCACCCGCATGGTTCGATTGATCCCACCCAGCAATGACAATCAATAGATCGTCAACGCCAACGACGCGGTCGCCGTTTGGATCGGTATTGGGGCCAGCATCGACAATCGCATCAATCTCGATGGCAAGGAAGGCATCTGGCGGCACCGTGAACCGAACAAACCGCACGGCATCAATTCCAAGTAGACCGATGTCGATGCCGGTGCCGCCGGCGCTTCGTTCGTAGCGTGCCAGTAGTTGGTTGTGCGTCAGTCCATTGACCTCCCCAAGCGTGAGCGTTGGGTCAACGGGAATCGTTGGATCTGTTGGTTGCGCGCCCGGCGCCGCGTCATATGGACCGGCGTCAATCCATCCCACTGTGGGCCACAGCCCATCGGCATCTGTAGCCGGCACGGTGATCCATGACGCTCCGTCTTCGCTCAGTTCAATGACGCCGCCATCGCCTCCAAAGAGTCCGCCGCAGATGCCGGCGGGATACGCCATGTCAGTCAGTCCCGCATTGCCAAACACAATCAAGTCAATTCCCCATAGGTTCTGTGGGTCATTTTGGATTGGAGCAGCGAATGACACAGTGAGCGATCCGCCAAGGCCAATCGAGACAATCTCGTTCGGGCCCCATGCAGGCGAGAAGGCCGACACGACCATCGGCGTCGATGTGCCCTCGCCGGTAAAGCGTTCCGGCGGGCCAAGTGTGGCAAGTGGATGGTCGTATCCAGGTGAGCCACCTTGGCCAGGGTCGAACGACACAACGGTGTCGGCCCACGGTGTGCCACATGACACAAGTGTTGCAATTCCCAGTTCAAACAATCCAGCCATGGCGGCCGTGCCTTCCAAGTACGTTCCAAGTCGCGTGGAACGGCTCCGATGTCTATCCAAGCGCATGGGGGGGTGTTCAGCAGGAACGCATGCCAAGAGCGATGGCGAGCAGACGCTGCCGACCCCATTCGCGAGGGTCCTGTGGCGAAACATGCTACCGGGCAGGTTTTCCGGCTCCAGGCTCTTCATCCAGCCTTCCCACGTCCCGATTTGGGGTTGCAGTGGCTCGTTGTGGATGTTCGGGGACACTGTCCCTTTACCTGTTACGGCGGCGCGTCCGCGGTGGTCTTTCACCACACTTCCCATGGCACCGATAGCAGTTGCAAGGATACCACTCAAACAGCGCCGCTGTCAGGGCTCATGCGGGCACTGTTTGGAATGCTCTGCCATTGTCGCCCGGTGATCGCTTGCCGGTCCTTCAAAGGCCGACTATCCTCGTCAACTTCACCTTCTCTGTCCACGTGGCAGATATGCGGCCAATCGGGCCGTCAGCTGATCTTGGAGCCAGTATTTATGTTCACGCGTACTCGACTCGGTGCCGCCCTTCTATTGCTTGGAATGGCCCTGTGCCTTCCCCAGCCAGCGATTGCTGCGGCCGATACGGCCCCATCGGATCTGCTCGAAGACTTCGTGCACTACGCATTGACTGCGCAGGTACCCATGGCCCAAGCCAATGGCGACGCGTTACTGAACAGCGGTTTGAGCGATGAAGCTTTGGCTGAACTCGTAGATGAGAACCCGCGGATGCGAGATCGATTGCCTGTTGCCTTGCGGTGGGCCCGGGAAGTACCCGAACTCGAAGGCATTGCGGCCAAAATAGAACATCACGTCGAGCGTGGTCGTCTTGACCGGGCGCAAAACAATGCTCGCATTCAAGAGGCCATCAAGATGCTTGGTGGAACACGCCGAGCAAGAACACTCGCCCACGGGCGTTTGGTTGAAGCTGGCGAGTACGCAGTTCCGCCGTTGTTGCGGGCATTGAATGATCCATCAACCCCGGCAGAAATTAGCCTTGGTGTAACCAACACACTTCCCTCTCTTGGCCGAGAAGCCGTACTGCCTTTGACAACAGCTTTGCCGCACGTTGCTGACCGGCATCAGGTGGTCATTATCAACGCGCTTGCTGACATCGGATACCCCCATGCGGCTGCCGCACTTGTGCGGGTCTCCCGTGACGAAGAATCGTCTGACGTGGTTGGATCTGCCGCCCGCCGCGCCATTCAGCGGCTTGGGTGGGACGATCCAGAGTCAATCAGTCTTGCCGGCCTGCACGTTCAGATGGCCGAAGATTACCTGCGAGAAATGGAACACCTTCGTGCCCGTCCAACTCTGATCGATGGAGAGAATGGCGAACCCGAAAACATGCAGAACGTATGGACGTGGGATCATCACGGCGGGCTGCTCAGCCAGCACGTGCCCACAGACCTCTATTGGCCAGTGATGGCAATCCGCGAAGCGAATGAGGCCCGTGTCCTGAATCCACAGGATTCAAAGGCATTGGCAACCTTTGTCGCGGGCAATCTTCGTTTGGAGAACAGAATTGGCGACCGGGATGTGGTCTTGCCGGTTCCGGATCTTGAACGGAGCCCGAGCTTTCACGCCACCGTCAATGGCCCAGCCGTCGCTCGCGACGTCTTACTTATGGCGATTGATCAGAATGACGCAGCAATGGCTCGCGATGCGTTGCATGCGTTGTCATTGACAGCAGGGGCCTCAAGCCTCATCGGCGGCTCGAGTCGTGAAGCGATTACCGAGGCGCTGGCGTACCCCGATCAGCGTGTTCGATATGACGCCGCATTGGTCGTGGCTCGGGCCATGCCAGCGAAGGCCTTTCCTGGTAGTTCGCGTGTCATTCCGCTGCTTGGTTCAGCGGTGTACGGCGGAGCCGGTCGGCAGGCCATCGTGATAGGCGGAACATCACAATCACGTCTTGCCGCAGCATCTCGTCTTGAGTCACTCGGATACGACGTCTCAGCTGAGGGTGAGAACTGGGATGCTGTCGTCGCAAGCCGCGCAGCTGATGCAATGGATCTTGCCTATGTTATGGGCGACACCAACAGTGGCCTGACCATCGTTGAGTCACTGGTCAAGACAGATACGCCGGTAGTCTTGGTTGTGCCTGACAGTGATTTTACTCATGCACGCACCATGACGGCTGGACTGCGAGGCGTTGGTGTTCTACGAGCATCCGCCTCTGACAATGCCTTTGCCCACAGCGTGGCATCACTTGGCATCGCTGCACCAATGGATGATTCAGATCGCCGGTTCTACACTGCTGAAGCAGTGGCAGCACTGCGTGAGTTGGCCATAGCCCGCCCAGCGGGTCTTAATGTGAACGAAGCCAAGATTCAACTCGAACGCACAGTCGAGTCCACATCCGGTCCTGCTCAATTGCAGGTGGCCGAAGTGCTCGCCCTCATCAACGACGGCGCTGCTCAGCAGTCCCTGGTTGATGCAGCGTTCGCAGCTACAGATGAATGGCAACAGGTGTCGCTCTTGGATCTCGCCGCGGCATCGGTTCGCCGATTTGGCGACCGGGTTTCATCGCGCCAAGCTGCAGACCTACGCAAGTTCATCACCGCTGCGCGCGGTGACACGGCCGATGCCGCAGCTCGTCTCTATGGCGCCATGAATCGCGGCGCCGGTGTTTCTGCTACCGCAGCGGCAAGCGGTTCCTGAGTCGGTATCCTGCCCCACATCTCGCCACCCTAGCTCAGTTGGCAGAGCGGAGCTTTCGTAAAGCTCAGGTCAGCGGTTCGAGTCCGCTGGGTGGCTCTTCTGCACGACGCCGCGCCATGTTGCGCGGCGTTGTCTTTGTTCGCTGAATCACAACCACTTACGCCGGGAAACGTCA
>CAVOCO010000076.1:0-5945 GCA_963694215.1 Phycisphaerae bacterium | reverse complement strand
GGCTGCGTTGTAAAGTCGTCCATTTCGTTATTGAGCACAATTCCCCACTCGGGAACAGCCAGCAGTGAGCCAAAAAGTAGGTTAATCGTCTCGGTACACGACACGGCCATGCCATCGCTGGTGTACACGCAGAAATGACTTGTCCCCGCATCGTCAGGTGGGGGCATCACGCCCGCTTGATCGCTGACTCTCGCCCTGTCAAGTGAAATCGCAGCCGCTGCTTGATCGAGCCGCTCGCTGTCTAGCATCTCCGCAATCGGAACTGCGACAACCGCGCCATCGGCGCCATATCTCGCGCGGTCTGCAAACGCATCTCGCATGGCTTCGATTAAGAGATGCCACCACATCGGTGTGTCACGCCGAACCGCCCCAAGATCATCCATCCGACGATCGAGTAGCCCAACAATTTGCTGCATCGCAATCCCACCGCTGCTCGGCGGGGGCATAGACACCATGGTGTACCGATCGAGCACGACCGGGCTCACAATGGGCGATGCCCAATCTGCCTTGTATCGATGCAAGTCGCTTCGCGTGAGCACACCTTTGGCAGACTGCACCGTCGCGGCAATATCACTTGCCACAATGCCCTCATAGAACGCCGATGGACCATTGGTTGCAATCAGATGCAGCAATGCCGCGAGCTGCGGCTGCCGCACGATGTCGCCGCGCTGTAGCGAGCCGCTTCCGCACAGATGCGACCACACCCACTGCGATGTCGACTGCAGCTGGGGATACTCCTTGCGAACAGACGCCACCCACTTGACGGCCTGTAACCACGGACCACCAACTTCAACACCGGCTGTGGCGGCTCGAATTGCAGGTTCAAGGCAGGCATCCCACGGCAACACGCCCCACCTCTGATGCGCAGCCCAAAGCCCTGCGACTGTGCCTGGAACACCAACTGCGCCCCCTCCATATCGACTCGCCGTCGAGGCTTGTCCCACATACCAGTTGGCATCGACCCCAGCAGGCGCCGTTTCACGGTAGTCAAGCGCCGCGGCCTCGCCGCCAGGCAGCACGACCACCATGAAACCTCCGCCACCGAGCCCGCAACTAAATGGATCAACGACTGCGAGCGTGCAGCTCGTCGCTACGGCGGCGTCGATTGCATTGCCGCCACGCCGCAATATCTCAACTCCCGCTTGTGAGGCCAGCGCGTGATCTGCAGCAACAGCGCCGCGAAAGTGCCCGCGATGATGAACTGACACGCACCCAAGTCCGCACAGCATCATCACTATGAGAACATACTTCATACAAGATGTGTCCGAACGAAGTCCACGCCCGCGCGGATTTCACCAACACGATTATCTCCGCCCTCACGCTCAATGATGGCATCAACTTCTCTGGGCAACTCCTTGGCGAGTTGAAAGAACCGATCCCAGTTCACATCGCCTTTTCCAAGTGGAGTCTCTCGTCCCCACCGGCCTTCACGCGCCGGTTCCAATGCATCTTTGAGATGCACCTGCACGATGTGTTCAGAAAGCATTTCCATCGCTTGGATTGGATCGCCTGATCCGTACAACACCATATTGGCCGGATCAAAGTTAACGCCAACACGTGGCCGATCAATCGCAACCAGAATGTCCAGCAAGGCCTGCGCCGATTCTTGCCCTGTCTCGAGCGCAAGGCACAGTCCTTCACCCGCAAAGATGTCGGCAATTTTCTGGAGTCGCCCAATCATGACACCACGCTGAGCATCGGACTCATCTTCTGGAATGAACCCTGCATGTAACGTGATCATTCCAATTCCAGCGTTCTCAGCCATCACCGCAATTGACTTCGCCATCTCCTCATTTGCAGGCCAGGTGCCGTCCAGCCGCACTCCACCAGTCTTGGCGATGGACTCAAGCGTCGAATAATCTTCACCAATCGGCGCCATCATGCCGCTGAGCAAAGTGATATTGGCTTCAATAAGCCGTGGCACTGTGGTCGCCCACTTCGCTCGATCAGTCACTATTGGGCTCAAACCCAGCTGAATGGCATCAAGCCCGGTGGCATGGGCAAGATTGACCAAATCAGCGGGATTATCGGGAGCAAGGCTCCAGGAGGTTGTTCCGAGGCGGGCAAGTGGCATTGGCAATAGTCCTTTTCTGAGGCCCCTGAGCAGTTGGACAGACATGACTGAAGAATCTTCACCGGATCTGTATGGTCTGTCGCACGGTCAATGGTTACCATACGCCTTCCTGAAAAAAGAAGAGCCACGCACAGCAACGAGGGGCAAACTCTTCAACGGCTTGGCTCCATCACTTTGAGTGCCCACAGAACGATGACTTCCTCCCACGCCACAAGCCTGGCCACCGTCGCCCCTCCAAAAGGGCTCTGGCAGCGCGCCGAAGCTTTCTTTAGCAAGCTCAGTACCAAGAACAACTTCTGGCACCGTGTGTGTTCGCTCATCTGGTTGCCCTACGCATGGCGTTCTGGCATTTCGATGAAACGGCTAAACACCGGCCGATTCACCGCCATATTGCCTTTCAAACGCGTCAACCGAAATTGGTACAACGCGATGGCTGGCGCAGCACTACTTGGCAACTCTGAAGTTGCCGGTGGTATGTTTCTGTTCTCAGAAGTCGGCATCGACTACATCGTCATCTGCAAAGATCTCAAGTACCGATTCCTTCGTCCTTGCTGCGGTCCGGCGGTGTACGACGTAGTGAACCCAGAGACACTGCACGAGTACGTTGTCGAGGCCAAGAAAGATGGCGCTGAATTCAACGTCGACCTCACGATGAACGTGTGTCAAATCCACGGCAAGAGTGAACGACCGCTACGCGTTGGACGATGCAAGATGACGTTCCACTGTGCACCAAAAACCGCCGTGCGAAGTCGCAGCAGCAAGCAGGCCCGCAAGCGGCGCAAGCTGACGGTCTGACCCAAAGCCCCACTCACCCATGAATCAACTGTTCCGCACCATCGGCTGGGGCCTCTACGGCGCAGCAAGTTGGACATGGTGTATCGGCCTCTTCCTACCCACCATTCTCATGCAGTGGTTTGGCTGGAGCGGCTTCCTGCTCATTGCTATCCCGAACGTCATCGGGGCAACCATGATGGGACTGCTCCTTGGCTCTCCAAGTGCATCGCGGCGTTTCTGCTTGCGACACCCACAAGCCATCAAATGGTTCGTCTCAATCACGATCGCCTTCCACCTCGTATTTCTCTCCATTGTGGCGATCTGGATTTTCCCTGCCGCCATACGTTCATCCTGGGACTGGGTGCTCTTTCCGCTCACCGCACTGATACTAGGTCAGTTATTGTCATTGGTGCCACGTTCATGGTGGCCCCTCTTCGGGACGATTGCCGTTGCTTGTGGTGGCGTCGTCATTGCGATGAATTACACCTGCGGTGATCCTGCAGAGTGGTCAGCCACCCGCCCCCCAATTGATCTTCTCTGGCTCTCGCCAATTTTTAGCATTGGCTTCCTGCTCTGTCCGTGGCTCGACGCACCATTTCACCGTGTTCGTCAAGAAACGCAAGGGCCACTGGGGTTCGTTGTGCTCGGCATTGGTTTTCTCTGCATGCTCTTTGTCACGGCTTCGTATTGGTGGCTCGGCGAAGGGCTTGGAACACCGCTCGTGCTCGCATGGATTTTTGGCCAGGCCACTTTCACGATTGCCGCAAATATTCGAGAGCTGCGTGATCTTCTGCCCAGCCTGAAGCCCACCGCAACCCTGCCAAGAGAAGCGATCGCCATTGCTGTGGTGTGCATTGCCGGACTACTACTTGTGGAGACATGGGCGGAGGCCAAAGACCTCTATCTGCGGTGGCTTGCTCTGTATGGGCTCTTCTTCCCCGCAGTTCTACTCGCATGGTGTCTACGACGCTCGCCTCGCGTATCGATCGATGGCGCGGCGCGACTGATTATCTTGCTCGCTGTGGCATCGGTGCTCAGCAACATTGGGCTCATTAGTGGACCAACCTGGATCGCTGCAGTTGCAGCAATCCTGATTCTCTTTACACCACGCGTGGTTGGACGCAACTAGTTTGTCACGCCGCTGATATCACGCTCGAGCACCGTGACACTTCTTGTATTTCTTGCCTGATCCGCATGGACATGGCTCGTTGCGACCCACAACAGCAGGCGAGGCCACTGCTGAAGATGATTTTCGTTTCCGCGGGCCTGATTGGACACTGCGGCCCTGACTCGCCGCCGCAGCTGCAGCGGCAACTGCGCTGCGGTCTTGCATCTGCTTTGGATCTTCAGCCACCGGTGGAAGGGCCTTGGACTGCTGATCTGGCGTGGGCTGTTGCTGCTGAGACTGCGGTGCCGGCTTTGGCCCTGCTCGCAATCTCGCCTTAAAGACCAAGTCAGTGACCTTGTCTCGAATCGTCTCCTGCATTTCATCGAACAGGTTTGATCCTTCTCGCTTGAATTCGATCTTGGGATCCCGCTGACTGAAGCTTCGGTATCCAATGGACTCCCGCAGTTGATCCATCTGATGAAGATGTTCTTTCCATGACGAATCGAGAATCTGAAGCAAGATCCACTGCTCCACTTGAGACACTTCAATTCGAAGCATCATGGCAATTCGTTCGGCGAGGGTGCCAGCCGGATCGCTCTCGTACGATTTTCGCTGCGATTCAGTGAAGGACGCGTTGAGCTTCTCCTGCAACCAGCCATCCACCGCATCGATATCGGTGCCCACTACACTGAGGATCCGATCCGCTCGTTCGGCGATTTTTGCAGTGTCCCAGGTTCGCGCTGCCTCAATAAGTATATTGCGAATCTCGCGAGGGTCGGTCGACGGCAGTGCCTCAGGCGTCCAATCAAGTTCATAGCGGGCATTCACCCACTGGCAGAAATGGGCGATCGCCTGAGCAGGATCATTCTGCATCCCCACATTGGTCATGTCAATCGCATAGTCAACCGGATAACAAATCTCGCGTTGGCGATACAAGGATCGAGCAGCCTCAACAATGACTGCGGTTGCTTCTTCGGCATCGTGCGTCTCAAGCAAACGGTCGACGGAAAACTCCGTGCCGAATCTCGTTGAGACCCATTTAGAAAGTTCATGCTTTGGATAATCTTCAAGCAAGAATGCATCGAGTGGCCCGAGGTCAACATCATTGATGGCATCGGATGCAGCACTGTCAAGATGATCAAGTAACTCTCGGCGACTGAAGTCGGAAATGTCTGCGGCAACGAGCGTGGTGCCAAAGTGACCATTCATCCACTCGGCAAGACCTTGGTAGTCGTCGCCACCCTCATCTCGCCGCGCAATCGCGCCTTCGCCAAGATCAATATCTTCACTGAGAAATTCACCAATCGAGACTCGCAGAATCGAAGTCGCTTCCGCGTGAGCCATTCGTTGAACACTCTCGTGAAGATCTTCCCGATCATCTGTTTTTAATCGTGTTGCCTCGATGTTGACGGACATATGCTCGCGCACCCACTCTGTAATGCAGGTTGCGGAATAGGCCGGATCTATAAACCGCCACGCGGCATCTGTCGAAGATTGCTCGAGGTGATCAAAAATTAGATCTTTGATGTCTCGTCCCTCAAGAATTTGCTGCCGTGTCCCATAGAACTCGTGCCGTTGATGATCCATGACCTCGTCATACTCAAGAATGTTCTTGCGAACGAGGAAGTTTCGCTCCTCAACTTTTCGCTGCGCACGGCCGACGGCCTTGCTCAACATCGGATGCTCGATGGCATCACCTTCCTTCATACCAAGCCGACTGAGCAGTTTGAGTGTGGTTGGGCCAGCAAACATCTTCATGAGCGGATCTTCAAGGCTCAGGAAGAACCGCGATGAACCACGGTCGCCCTGGCGACCAGATCGACCACGTAACTGGTTGTCAATCCGGCGTGACTCATGCCGCTCGGTGCCAACCACATGCAATCCACCAAGCGACTCGGCATTGTCAAAGAGACGCAATCGATGCAATGTGCAGCCGCCGCTTGCGTCAAGGGCCTCGAGCAGATTGGCCTCCGTCATCGACTTTGCCTT
>CAVOCO010000075.1:0-6005 GCA_963694215.1 Phycisphaerae bacterium | reverse complement strand
GAAGCCGACACGTGAGACAATAAGAGAGAGCAGCTCTTCGAGCAGAGCCGTGTCAGTAAGCCACGCAGCGATCACAGTCGAATCGACTGTGGCTGTTCCAGTCAACAATTCAGCAACCTGCTGGGCCACACTCGCATCTACTGCTGCAATGTGGTGCATGGCCAGTCGCCACGGTCCAGTCGAGGCGAGCGCAACAAGTTTGGTGGCGGCATCATTGAAGTGAGCGTCAGGCGGGCGATCTCCCATGCCCATCGTCGCGAGCAGTTCACATCGCCATGCAGCAAGTGGATCATCCCAGGGCGGGGCGGCATATGGCTGCATGTTCATATGGTCGGGTGTGGCATGCGGTTGCCCCAGTGCCGGCATTGCATCTGGAAGCGCGGTCCATGCAAGGTTGACTCGCGAGCCATCAACATACAAATCGCCACGGCCATTGACGGGAATGGCCACAATGAGAAACGGCGTGGCGTCTTGGAATGGCGACGGGCTAATTTTGGTCTTGAGCGGGGGCGAAGACCACGGCCGATTGATACGTGGCGCTGTTCCAATCCAGCGTAGGTATGCGCTGGGCCGCGCGACGACGCGTCCATCAGAGACGAGCTTGATAGAAATGTCGTCTTCTGAAAGTGATTCGTTTGAGTTGAGTGGAATGACAATGGCGCCACCACGCAACGCCAAACCACTAGTCATTGCAGGCGTCGCTGCTCCAGCCGACCCGGCGAGGCAAGTGATCATGCACACATGGGCAGCGCGCATCATCCCTTGAGTGCAGTTGCGCTTCGACGTTCACAGACGAGGCGGCATGCTTCATCGACGGCTCGGTCGAGATCGTCATTGACAATGAATGCGTCGTAGAGTGTGCGGCTGGTGGCGAGGTCAATTTCGCGTCGTGCTTCTGCAAATCTTCGAGCAATAGCCTCTTCGTCTTCACGTCCACGGGTTTCAAGACGATGCCGAAGTTCGTCATCGTTTGGTGGCAAGATAAAAATCATGTAGGCCGAGGGCATGTGTTCGCGAATCTGGATGGCGCCTTGCACGTCAATATCAAGCAGGATGAGATCACCGCTTTGCAAGGCTTCCTCTACTGGCTCTCGTGGCGTGCCATAGGCATGTCGCCCAAACACCTCGGCGTGTTCAAGGAACGCGCCTGTTGATTCCATTCGATCGAATTCGTCAGGGCATACAAAAAGATAATCTTTGCCATTGACCTCGGCAATGCTTTTTGGCCGTGTCGTGGCCGAGACACTGAATTGTCCGCCAAGTCGCTCTCGGACACGATGGACAATCGTGGTCTTGCCAACCCCAGAGGGGCCGGAAACAACCAAGAGTAGGCCTGTTTGAGTGTGGAGCGACATATGAGCAGTGTAGGCCCGACGCTTCACCACGGGGGGGCGTGGCTGGTTGTTTGACCGCACTACACTACGTCGATGCCCCTCCCCCAAGTAGCCATTATTGGCCGACCCAATGTCGGCAAATCGAGTCTTCTCAACCGCTTTGCTGGACGCCGCGTGTCCATCGTTGATTCCGTTCCTGGTGTCACACGTGACCGCGTGAGCGTGATCGCCGAACTTAATCCACCACAGGAATTTGATGATGGCGAACCGCGTTGGGTTGAGCTGACCGACACGGGTGGATGGGGCGTGTACACCACCGATGATCAGCGAATCGATGATGCTGGCTGCGATCTTTCCGATCTGACCGAGGACATAGAAGGACAGATCGGCGAGGCCATGCAACGGGCCGCAGTCATTCTGTTTGTCATTGACGCCCGCGACGGATTGGTTTCGCTCGATCAAACAGTAGTTTCCTTGATTCGAAAACGGCAGTTGCAAGATCGTGTCATCTTGGTTGCGAACAAGGTTGACGATGAATCGTGGGAGGCCCATGCCATGGAGGCCGCCGGGCTTGGTCTTGGTGTTCCCGAATGCGTTTCGGCCACAAGCGGATATGGCGTGCGATTGCTTCTTGAGAAAGTATGGCACCGCGTTGAGGAGTCGGAAGTTCCAGCGACCCCTGAAATGCAGGTTGCCATTGTTGGATGTCGTAATGCGGGCAAGTCAACTTTGATCAACGCCATTGCTGGTGAAGAGCGATGTATTGTTTCTGAAATCGCAGGAACAACGCGAGACGCAGTTGATGTCCGCTTTGAAATGGCAGGCCGCACCTTTGTTGCTATTGACACTGCCGGCTTGCGACGGCGCAAGAGTTTCTCGGGTGATGTCGAGTACTACGCATATCACCGCATGCTGCAGGCCGTGCGACGCTCAGACGTCGTGGTATTCCTAATTGATGCCACACGAAAGATCTCTCACGTTGATCGAAAGCTCGCGCAAGAATTGCAGCGGCAATACAAGCCAACGGTCTTGGTGCTCAATAAATGGGACCTCGTGCCCGAAGGCACAGACACAGATGAGTTTGCCGAATATCTCACCCGCGAACTTCGCGGCTTTGACTATGCCCCGATCGTTCTGGTGAGCGCTGAGAGTGCCGATGGCATTGATGATGTGGTTTCAATGGCCTTCAATCTGCGTGAGCAGGCAGCTCACCGCGAAACTACAGGCAAACTCAATGCCACCATCGAATCTATTCTGAAGCAACGCGGCCCATCCTCTCGGCTCGGCACCCAGGCCAAGCTGCTGTATGTCTCACAGGTCGCCGTTGACCCACCAACCATTGCCATGGTTGTGAACGACCCCAAACTCTTTGAAGGCCGGTACGAGCGATATTTAATGAATCGCCTTCGAGAGGAGATGCCCTACAGCGAAGTGCCCATCAGGCTGCTGTTCTCAAAGCGGTCTCGTAAATCGCTACAGGACCTCAAGACAAGACAGTGAGGCCACGGATTCGCCGCGCAGGGCTCGATGAGTGGTTGTAATTTTTTTTCCTCCTCGCAGCAGCAATGTCTGATCAATCCCATCGCCACTCGCGGTATAGGCCCAAGGGGCCTACACTGCTCCTTCTTACTCGCGTTCCACTCACGAGATAGGCCGAGCATGGTCTGGTGAGGCTGATACCCATTCGCTCGGTGACATCATTGATCACATAGGGGTCGCTGCTGCTAGTGCAGTCGTGGCGCGAGTTTTATGTCTATTTTTCAATTGCCCACCTTTGAGGAAGATGCCGATCCGTCCCGCCGTGATGCGATGACGCTTGAGGAACAGCTCGCAGCGACTAAGCCGTCCAAGACCTTGGTGGTCAAGTTTGGCCGCATGAGTATGATCGGCGAGTACCAATCGAGCGAAGGAATCCGCGCCGGGTGCGGCTCCAAGCTGGTGGCTCAAACACATCGCGGGGTTGAATTGAGCACGCTGCTCACGACGACGTGCCCCAATGCTGGATGCGATACATCCGTCTCGCGGCAAGAGATGCGAGACTACATCGATGCATCTGGTGGACGCGATTACCCGTTCTTTGATCGTGGTCGCATTCTTCGCATTGCCACGCCCGACGACCTCCGCATGTTTACGGAGCGAGAAGGCGATGCACAGCGGATGGTGGCCAAGTGTAAAGAGCTTGTGAAGTTCTATGTGCTCGACATGAACATCATCGACGCAGAACTCACGCTCGATGGCGAGCAGGCTGTGATGTATTACCACTCTGAGCAGCGGGTAGATTTTCGCGATCTTGCCCAAGAGATAGGTGCTGAGTTCCGAACTAAATTAGATATGCGGCAGGTCGGCTCACGTGACGAGGCCAAGCTTGTGGCCGACTACGAGAAGTGTGGGCAACATTGCTGCTGCAAGACGTTCTTGAAGGTGCTCAAGCCAGTTTCAATGCGGACGGCCAAGCAGCAGAAGGCGACCCTGGACCCCATCAAGATTTCCGGTCGATGCGGCAGGCTGATGTGCTGCCTGCGATACGAAGACAGCACCTACCGCGATCTCAAGGCCAACCTGCCGCACCGTAAAACGCGGGTGGGCACGATGGAGGGGCCTGGCATCGTGATGGGTGGTCAGATTCTGACGCAGCTTGTCGAGGTCAAGCTCGAAGCAGATAGCCGGCACATTGCCGTACCAGTTGAAGAATTGATGGACCCCGACAATTGCCCAGCTCCGGGTGAGCATACGGAGTCCGAACGGCGGTTCGGAGATGCGCCAGATGAGTCTGAAGAACGAATTCCCGAGAAGAAGAAGTCGAAGGGCGGCGGTGGTCGAAAGCGTGGTGGTCGTGGTGACCGAACGCCAGATTCCGCCAAGACCGATGGCGGCTCAGATGCAGCTGGTGGTAGCAAGAAGAAGCGGCAGCGTCGAAGGCGAAAGAGTCCAGCCGATGGCGGCGGCGATCAGCCGCAGGCGCAGGCTCAGTCCACACAAGAGGGCGGAGCAGCGAGCGGTGGCTCCAAGAAGAAACGCCGGCGGCGCCGCGGAGGTCGCAAGAAAGAAGGCGGATCACCTGCGTCGCCAGAGTAGGTCCGCAGTATCCTTGACACCTCATGTCTACCCCCAACCCAAGTAACGCCACGACTGCTATCGATACAGTTCAGTCGTTGATTGTGGCCTTTGTGATTGCGATGATCTTTCGCGGGTTTGTGGTTGAAGGATTTGTGATTCCAACGGGGTCCATGGCACCCACCTTGCTTGGCCAACACATGTTGATTGAGAGCTCGCAAACCGGCTCAACAACGCCAGTCGGCCTTGATCCTCAGGTCAAGCCCGACGCCAGGCAACTGCGAGACCACCTCGCAGGGCGGCTGCAGCCCTTCAGCAAGGGCGGTATCAAGGCATCGGACTCGAGAATGGGCGATCGCATCTTGGTCGATAAGTGGCTGTACCCATTCTTCTCTCCCGAGCGATTTGACGTCGTTGTTTTCAAGAATCCAGTTCATCCTGACGGCCCAGCCGGAACATACATCAAGCGGCTCGTTGGATTACCCGGCGAGACGGTGTGGATTGTGGACGGCGATATCTTTGTGCGCCAAACAGGCGAAGATCGATTTCACGTGACCCGCAAAGAACGAGATGTCCGCGAGACGGTATGGCAGCTCGTATGGGATAGCGAACAGACTCCAACAGCGCCTGCCCGGCTACCAAAGGGCTGGGTCGGTCTTCCGTGGATTGGTTCACCAAATGCAGATTGGCAGAAAACAGGGCACACCCTTGAGTCACGTTCCTCCGAGCCCGTGGCCCTGGACTGGGATTCGAGCCGATTCCCACTTGATGATTGGAATGCGTACAACATGTTTGGCCCGGCCAGGGGTGATTATTCTGTCAGTGACCTGCGTGTGAGCGCGGCCGTGACTCCGCAGGATGAAGGTTTGTCAGCTTCATTTGAATTGACAACGCGAGGCCATGTGTTTCGATTCTCCATAGCGGGCACTACTGCGGCTATTGACATGTGGCCCAAAGATCGCCCCGGCGATGTCCGCCATGTCGAAGCATCGATTACGGCAAGTGCTCCAGGCGAGTCACGCCGGATCGTGATCGAGCACATTGACCAAACCGCACGGTTGCTGATCGATCACACTGAGGTGATCCAGCTGAGTTATGACTGGACACCGCTGGAGCGTTTGTCGTTTGCGACCGGAACCAAGAACGCATCGGCCGATGAGCTTGCGCGGCGCCTTCCTGATCCACCAACCATGCACTGGGCATTCTCTGGATCACCCGTTCGCGTCGCCAACATGCAGGTCGAGCGAGACTTGTACTACCGTCCCGCCACCCTCAGCGCCAGCGCGTCTCTCAAGAACCAACCCACACCAGATTTTGTGCAGCAGGTCATGCCGGGTGACCCCGCCGCGGCAACGCATCCAAGTAGCGTGGTCACGCTTGGCCCAGATCAGTTCTTCATGCTCGGCGACAACAGCGCCCGATCACTCGATGGCCGCCTCTGGGGCGCCCCAGCGCCAATCGTCGTCGAACAAGCTGATCCAACCCCATTTGTCGTCAACCGCGACCTGCTGATTGGGAAGGCCTTCCTTGTCTACTTCCCCGCGCCCCTCAGCGGCGCCGGGCTAATCCCCATTCCGGACTTCGGACGGCTTCGGTTCATTCACTGAAGCCATAGAG
>CAVOCO010000074.1:0-6125 GCA_963694215.1 Phycisphaerae bacterium | reverse complement strand
CAGTAGGTGCACCAGTGGCATGCTCGTTCAAGTCGAGGTGCCCGATGAGCCCCTCAGGCGGGCTGTACTGGAACAACTCAGCATCGTGCGTGGACTCAACCTGACGCCAGCGGCCATTGATTCGATTGTCGAGCAGTGCCCCCACAGCGTCCGCGAGATTCACGGCCTTGTCGCTCGCATTGGCGCCCTTCGGACCATGCGCCGGGCGGATGGACCTGTTACTGGCGGGGATGTAGCCGAAGCAACCGCCGAGGGTCGCGCCGCGATCCGCCGGCCGGTCACAGTGGACACACTGATGTCGGCAACGTGCGGCGTCCTTGGCATTGAGCAATCACTGCTCTCGGGTTCTGGACGAGCCAAGCGGGTCGTGCTTGCCCGAGGCATTATCGCCACACTGGGGCGAGAGATGACCACCGCGAGCTATCCTGAACTCGCTATGGCAATGGGCCGGCGAACTCACTCATCGGTGCATGCAAGTGTAAAACGCATCGTGGCAGACCTGAAGGCCGGCCGCCGCGTCGACATCGAGGGCCAATCGGTGTCCCTTGAACACATTGTTGGCCGAATCCGCCGCCGAGCAGGATCTTCGCTCTAATGAGGACTGAATTGGGCTAGTCCCACCTCGGGGCCCTGATCCCATTGCTTCTCTACGTGTGCGCGGCTTTGCTGCAGTGGATGGAAGTCCTATACCGGGGATTGAAGCCATTGAATTGGGGTAGGCCATTGGGCCGGAGCGATATCGGGCACTTGTTTCTGCTACTATTTGCTGCTTGGCTTTTTCAGGAGATTTGCTGTGGCACATAAGAAGGGACAAGGGTCCACCAAGAACGGTCGCGATTCCAATCCGCAATATCGCGGAGTGAAGTTGTATGGCGGTCAGTACGCGAAGGCGGGCTCGATCATCGTTCGCCAGTGCGGCACACATTTCCACGCCGGTTACCTCGTGAGTCGAGGTCGCGACGACACGCTGTACGCCAATCAGGCAGGCTTCGTGCACTTTCGTGGTCGCAAGATCGATATTGTGCCAGCGGATCCAAACACACCTCGCTATACGGCAGTCGAAAAAGCGAGCTGATCGCTTTGTTTTAAGTTTGAGTTCATCCACGCGGGCGGTCAACGCCCGCGTGTCTTTTGGTGGGACCACCGCATGCTGATAGATCACTGCACAATCTTTGTTCGTTCGGGGAAGGGCGGTAATGGCTGCGTAAGCTTGTGCCGTGAAAAGTACCGTCCGAAGGGTGGTCCAAACGGCGGCAATGGTGGATGCGGCGGCGATGTCGTACTCGTTGGTGATGAGAGTGTTTCGACGCTCTTGTCTCTCACGCCGCGGCCGCACTACCGCGCGAAAAATGGAATGCCAGGTCTTGGCTCATCCATGGACGGCGCTGCGGCGGACCACACATTGATTGCAGTACCGCTCGGCACGATTGTGGTCGACCGAGAAACCGGTGAGACGCTCGCCGAAATTACAACCGATGGCGAGCAGGTCATCGTCGCCAAGGGCGGTGTCGGCGGCTACGGAAACGAGCACTATAAATCGTCTACGAATCAAACACCGCGTGAGGCCATGCCCGGCGGCGATTTAGAAGAACGCACGCTCGATCTTGAACTCAAGTTACTCGCTGATGTGGGGCTCGTCGGTTTGCCAAATGCTGGCAAGTCCACCCTGCTCTCTGCAGTGAGCGCTGCACGGCCTAAGGTGGCTGACTATCCGTTTACCACCAAGTCGCCACATCTTGGCATTGCTGAGCTCTCCGATGAGCGCCGGTTAGTCATGGCCGACTTGCCAGGTCTCATCGAAGGTGCTGCTGGCGGCGCCGGTATGGGCCACGACTTTCTTAAGCATGTCGAGCGGAATGCTGTCATTTTGCATGTGCTCGATGCGTTGCCGATAGATGGGACAAATCCAGTGGACAACTGGACACTCATCCGCCGCGAACTCGACGCCTTTGGCGATGTGCTCACCGACAAACCTGAGATCATCATGCTCAACAAGTGTGATCTTATTGATGAAGACGCCACGAAAGAGCTCGTCGAGGCGATCAAGGCGGCCAGCGGCAAGCCAGTCCTGACCGCATCAGGCGTGACCGGGCAAGGGGTCGACCGCGTTCTCGAAACCATCTGGTTGAAGGTCAGTGGCGGCGAAGAATCTGTCGAATCCACCGGCTGGAATCGATAGCAGGGCGGAAGAGCCGGGCGCGAAAGTGTATTGAGGTTTCTCGTAGTGAATGTGCTGCCCTGGGCCGCTCAGTACTGCATGGCATCGCGTTTTGAGTTGGACACATCGCCCGGCAAACCGCCGTCACCGCAGATCTTGGCGCTGTGGTGCTCGCTGTTTTGCAGATCGACGAATCTAAAATTTTCCTGCGATCAGCAAGGGGCCTGATGTCTGAATACATCGGTTCTGGAGGTTGGGGGGGTGTTCAGTCATTGTCTGTTTGCAGTGCCAGAGAGTTGAGAGGCCTGCGTCAAAGCCGGTAGTCACTACTCAATCCCCGTGCATCGACCGCAGCCGCGGGCTGAGTCGTAATAACAACTGCACGCGTTCGCACTCATCAAGCCAATCTTGCATGATTGAATCGAGCACGTCGTCTGGAATCGGAGCGCCCGGGAGTGGGCATGCCGGTCCAAGTTGTTGCTTGGCGACCCACCTGTAATACGAGAGTGTCTTGTCGCCGATCGCTGACACATACGCTCCATCTTCGGCCATGAAGATTCCAACCGGCACGCGGTCGCCGCCGTTAATTCGGAAGTGTTCGATGGGAGATCTGGGGTGATCGCGGTCAAGGAAACGCAGGTCTATGTGGGGGCAGGCCGCCGCGATCGCAGCAAGCACAGGCACCTGCCGCACGCAATCGCCGCACCATGTGCCAGATATCACAAGCAACCGCATGTCTCGCGTCCAACTGCAGAGCATCTTCGCGTGCTGCGGCGTAAGTGTGACCTGCTCGCTAATTGCCTGGAACGCGTCTGTTTTGTCTGGAGACGAGGTGATGTAATCGTCGTAGTCAACGGCGGCATCAAAGGCAGCCGTGAGCGCATCGTTTTTCATTCGTGGTCTCTCAGTTCTGCGCGGAGGGCGCGAAGGGCATCGAATGCGTCCATTGGACTCATGTGGTCGAGTTCAAGTGCGCGAAGCTGCTGCACGGCGGGGTGTTCGACGTACTGCGTAAAGAGGCTCATCTGGTCATCTTGGGCGTGGGGTGCAGCGGGTACATCATCAGTGGAGTGATGTACTTCAAGCGAGTCAAGCACGCGTTTGGCTCGCTCGATAACCGGCTCAGGCAGCCCCGCAAGCCGGCCAACGTGCACGCCGTATGAACGATTGGTGCTGCCTGGTTTGATGCGGTGCAAGAACACAATGCGGTCGTCCCACTCTTGCACGGCGACGTGGCGATTGCCAATGCCTGCAATCCGTTCTCCGAGGTCCGTGATCTCGTGATAGTGCGTCGCAAAGAGGGTGCGGCATCCAAGCGTGGCAAGGGCTTCGGTAATGGCCCATGCCAGTGAAAGTCCGTCGAGCGTGCTGGTGCCGCGGCCAATCTCATCGAGAATGACAAGGCTCTTCTCGGTGGCGTTATGCAAGATGTTGGCGGTCTCGGTCATCTCGACCATGAAGGTAGACATGCCGGCGTGTAGTTCATCGGATGCGCCGATCCGGGCGAAGAGCCGGTCCACAACGCCGAGCGTGGCGGATGTCGCAGGCACGAAGCATCCCGCTTGAGCCATCAGAGCAATCAATGCCACCTGCCGGATGTATGTGCTCTTGCCGGCCATATTGGGGCCGGTGATGAGCAGCAGGCGAGTGGGGGTGGAGTTTTCGTCGCGCGTTACACAATCATTGGGCACGAAGTCAGATCCCAGCCGCGCATCGAGAACAGGGTGCCGGCCATCAACAATTTCGAGATCAAGTCCGTCGGTCATGTCTGGACGAACAAGTCGATGCCGCTCGGCGAGCTGCGCAAAGGCGCACAGGACGTCAATCGTTGCCACGGTCTGGGCAAGTTCACGTAACGCATCGGCGTGCGTATTGACGGTCGTAACGAGATCTGCAAATAGCGTGGACTCGCGGGCGATGCCTCGGGCCTGCGCGGTCGTGGCTTCTTCTTCGTATTCCTTGAGCCGCTCGGTAATGTACCGCTCGGCGTTCTTGAGCGTTTGCTTGCGAACAAAGTCGTGCGGAACGCGTTGAGTGTGCGCATGTGTGACTTCGATGTAGTACCCAAACACGCGGTTGAACCCGACCTTGAGCGACGGAATTCCAGTGGACTCGATGAGTTCAACTTGGTAGTTCGCGAGCCAGGCTGATCCGTCTCGCTGTAATGAGCGTGTGGCGTCGAGCTGCTCATCTACACCGTCTCGAAAGAGCCCACCTTCTCGCATATGCGGCGGCGGGTCGTCGACGCAGCGTCGGCTGATGTCTTCGCCAAGTGGGCTGAGTCGATCGCCAAGATCACCAACAGAGGCAAGCAACGATCTGGCTGCTGGCACAAGGTCAAGCCGCTCTCGCAGTGCAGGCAGCTGCCCGATGGAGTGGCCAAGCGCAGTGATGTCACGCGGGGTGGCGCGGCCCATGGCGGTCCGGCCAGCAATGCGGGCGACGTCCTGGATTCGGCCAACGGTGTCAATCAGATCGTTGCGGGCATCGCCGTCGGCGAGAAAGGCCGCGACCATATCGTGGCGGGCTGTGATGGCATCAAGTTCGGTCAGCGGGAAGCACAGCCAGTCCCGCAGCATGCGGCGGCCCATCGGTGTGACGCATGACTGCAATGTGTCGAGCAGCGAACCGTCTGTTTGCCCGGTGCGCATTGTTCGTTCAATTTCCAGGTGCCGCAGGGTGGATGCGTCAATTCGCATGATTCCTGAAATGTCCCGTAGCAGTGGGGGCTGCAAGTGGGTGAGCGGTTGATCGTCGCCTGGCCGCGTGTCGAGCAGGAAGCGAAGCAGGCCGCCGGCGGCGCCGATGCACGCGTCGCCACGTTCGAAGCCCCAGCCTTCGAGGGTGCCGACATCCCAGTGCGAGCGGATCAGGCGATCGCCTTCTTCAGTGCTCGTTGTCCAGTCAGGTCGCTTGGTAAGTGCGCAGCCCGTTGCTGCAACGGCCCGCGTGATGGCGGGGTGTTCGCCGCACGATTCGGTGACAAGTATCTCGGATGGACCGAGTCGCGACACTTCATCTACGATCGAACTCGGATCGGTGCGTAGCACTTCGAAGCGGCCGGTTGAGAGTTCAGCTGTGGCGATGATGGCACGATCGGCTGCTTCGTCAATGGTGATGAAGGCCGTCGTATTTGCCATGCCAGCATCGAGCAAACTTTCATCGATAAGGGTGCCAGGAGTGAGCACCCGCGTAACGGCGCGGTCAACAACGCCCTTGGCTTCGGCGGGGTCTTGAATTTGATCACAGACCGCGACGCGGTAGCCTTGCGTGATCATCTTATGGAGATAGCCCTCTGCTGCGTGCCATGGAATTCCAGCCATTGGGATGCCGCTCGATCGCTGCGTGAGCGTCAAGCCAAGGGCCCGGTGCACCGTCTCGGCGTCCTCGTCAAACATCTCATAGAAGTCGCCCATTCGGAAGAACAGCACGCAGTCTGGATGAGATTCCTTGAAGCGACGGTACTGCCGCATCGCCGGTGTATCCCGCGGGTCTTTCGAGCGTTTGGGGGCAGATTTCGGGTTGGAAGCAGGCGAAGCCATAGAGGAGAATGATGGTAGCACGAGCGCCGCTGCTTGCTCCACATGTCATCAAAGGAATGCTGCTGGCTGGTACACTGCGACCCCTCATTTGGGGGGCAGTAGCTCAATTGGGAGAGCGCCTCGGTCGCATCGAGGAGGTTGTGGGTTCGAGTCCCATCTGCTCCATTCGTGGGGCAAAGCTCGACGCAATAGTCGGCCTGCAGCGGATTACTGCGGCCTACTGCTCAACTGCTCTCTCCTGCCCCTCTCTGCTCTTCTGCCCTTAAAAGAAACAAATGAACTCCTCCACAACACTCCTACTCGCCTGCGTCCTCACCGGGGCAGTCTCACTCGTCGGCAGCACCGTCCCGTTGCTCTTTCGCATCTCGCACCGCTGGATGCAGGTCCTCCTTAGCCTCGTTGCCGGCGTCATGGCCGGCGTCGCA
>CAVOCO010000073.1:0-6263 GCA_963694215.1 Phycisphaerae bacterium | reverse complement strand
CTCGTAACAGCTCGAAGGGTATGCGGACCGGTGTCGAGCATTCGAACACCCTTGTCTTCAAGCGTGCGAACACAGTCTGCTGCGTTGCCCTTGATATCGAAGTAGACAATGTTGGTCTCGACCATGTCTGGATCAATAACGACGCCGTCGATCGTGGCAAGTGTTGTGGCAATCTTGGTGGCTGCGGCATGATCCTCTGCCAATCGACTTCGATTGTGATCGATGGCATAGAGCGCGGCGGCTGCAAGGATTCCGCTTTGCCGCATGGCGCCGCCGAGCATCTTTCGCCCGCGGTAGACGCGGTGGATTATGTCCGCGTCGCCGCACACAATAGACCCGACTGGGCATCCGAGACCCTTTGAGAAGCAGGCCGAGACCGTGTCGAAGTGCTGGCCATAATCAGCAAGCGACACCCCACTGACTGCTGACGCATTCCAGATTCTGGCGCCATCGAGATGACAGGAAAGCCCACGGCGTTTGGCTGTACTCGTAACGCATTCGATGTCCTCAATCGGCCAAATTGCGCCGCCGCCCCGATTCTGTGTGTTTTCGATGACGAGTAATCGCGAAGCGGGGAAGTGATGGTCGTCCACGCGAATGGCAGCCTCAATGTCGGGTGACGTGAATTGTCCGCGTTGTCCCTCAAGCAATGCAATCGAGCACCCCGAGATGGCGGCCCAGGCACCGCCTTCATAGCAATAGACATGGCTGTCCCGATGGCACATAATTTCGTCGCCGGGAGACGTATGTGCCCGAATGGCAAGTTGGTTGGCCATCGACCCGGACGGCACAAAGCAAGCCGCCTCCATGCCAAAGAGGGCTGCGCAGCGTTCTTGCAGAAGCTGCACGGTTGGATCGTCGCCAAGTACGTCGTCGCCAAGTGGCGCCGCGAACATGGCTGCCTTCATGGCATCGGTCGGTTGAGTGACGGTATCGCTTCGCAGATCAATCATGGTGGTCATGACGACCATGGTAAGTCATGCTCAGAGTGGATTCTGGTATACCTCTCATCCATGAATGCAATCACGATCCCGCGTATGAGTTTCGGACTTGGAAGCCGGCTTTCCTTCATGATGTTTCTGCAGTATGCGATCTGGGGAGCATGGCTCCCCTTATTGTGGCCCTTCCTGCATGACTACCGAAAGTTCTCGTCTGGCGATATTGGCTGGATGTTTATGGCCGGTGGCGTTGGCGCCATCACGGGGCCGTTCATCGCCGGTCAGATTGCTGACCGCTGGTTCAACACCGAGAAGTATCTTGGGCTGAGCCATATTGTGGGCGCCATCATTGTGTGGCAATTGGCATGGATTGAATCGTACTGGGTGTTCTTTGCCATGGCGGTTGTGTATTCAGTCGTATACGCGCCCACTCTGGCCTTGACGAATTCGTTGGCCTTTCATCACATGCCAGATCGAGATCGTGACTTCGGAAAGGTGCGGTTGTGGGGAACCATTGGCTGGATTGTTGTCGGCATAGGTATCGGGCAGTGGTTGCTGCACTCGTACTCGGCCGAGGACGTGTCCTACGGAATGATGGATGCCTTCAAGTTGAGCGCTATTCTTGGCGTGATTATGGGTGTCTACTGCTTTACATTGCCCAAGACGCCGCCACAGACAGGGGTGGAAACTTCTGCAACCACTGAAGCACTCAAAGAGGTTCGCCGAAACCCATTGCTCACACTGTTTCTAATTGCAGTTCCAGTGAGCATGATTCACCAGTTCTACTTTGTGTATACGTCTGGGTTCCTTGGTGAATACCAGGCGCAGGCAGAGGGCGCAGTCAAGGTGATCAATAGCGTATTTGGAGTTGGCGGCGGTGGGCTCATGACTATTGGCCAGATGGCTGAAGTATTGGTGTTGTTCTTGATACCGTTTGTTGCGGGAAAGTGGTCTCGAAAGACCCTGCTTGCCATTGGGCTTGCGGCGTATGCCCTTCGGATGTTCCTCTTCTCGCAAGTTGAATGGATCAACAGCCTGACGGGTATGGGTGAGATAGGAATCTTGATTGCGGGAATTGCGCTGCACGGCTTGTGCTTCGGTTGCTTCATCTTCGTTGCGTTCATGGTGGTCGACGAAGAGTGCTCTGTTGACGTCAAGGCATCTGCGCAGAACCTCTTCAACTTGGTCATTATTGGTATTGGCATCGTCGTTGGCAGCTATGTCGCCGGTCAAATCGGCGACTGGGCTACGACCAAAGACGGCATGGATTGGTCGGCGCTCTTCACAATTCCAATGTACGCCGCCGTTGTCTGCCTCGGATTGTTGCTCGCCTTCTATCCCGCCCGGCGACCAATCAGTACAGCCAAGATGAAATAGTGACGATTCAGATGGCAAGGGAGCAGCGGGGCAACGCATTCACGCAGGATCAACTACCCGATAGGCCTCGATCAACGCGACTTCGCCTTCTTTGCCGGCAATGCTGTTGCCGTGCTCCATACCCACGATGGCGTCGCAGCCACGTTCGTGCATGTGCTTGAAGACATTGGTGTAGTTGATCTCACCAGTGCCCGGTTCTCGTCGTCCCGGATTGTCGCCCACTTGAAAGTAGGGGATGTAGTCCCATGCCGCATTCATGTGGTCGATGAGGTTGCCCTCACTCGCCTGTTGGTGATATAGATCTTGAAGAATCTGGCATGATGGCGAGTCGACGGCCTTCATGATGGCGATTGACTGTGGCGTAAATCGGAGGAACAATCCGTGATGATCTCGCCAATTCAACGGCTCGCACACCATGGTGATGTCATGTTCTTCAAGTACCCCGGCAGCTTGTTTGAGTGACTCAACAACATTGGCGGTTTGGACAGCTTCTGGAATTCCATCTGCCACCTTGCCGGGCACAACTGTGATCCACTTTGCATTCACGCGCTTGGCAACTTCAACCGAGTCGCGGGCATTTTGCACAAAGCGATCTCGCTCGTCTGCCGTGCCGGTGGTAAGGCTTGGTCGCCATGCGCCATCCATGTTCATCACAAAGACGCCCATTCGCATATCGTTTCGTTGGAGGGCATCGGCAATGCGTTGCTGATCTTCAAGCGATCGCCCACGCATGCCATTGTCTTCAATTGACCTGAATCCAGCCTCGGCCATGAAGTCGATTTGATCGACCATATCGTCACCGGCGTGGTGCTGGAACATGCCAAAGTGCGGCGCGTAGTCTAGGGTGAAGGTGCGTCCACTCAGGCCTGGCTTGGGTCGAATCGGTTCTTGGCCAGGCGGGAAGTGCGGGGGAAGCGAGTGGGGGCCGTCATGCATGCCAAGAGCGGCTCCGCTCATGCCAGTAATGCCCGCTGCGACAAAAGTTCGTCTATCCATTCGCCTGCTCCTGGACACTCCAAAGCGTGTCATGTGGTGATGTGCGTCCTGGTGTGGACACGACCGGTACTGGAAGTGCCATAAAGGCATACGCTGGCGGTCGCATGTTCATTGGTGAGTTCAGAACCTCATCCCATGTGAGTTCCTTGCCGCTGTAGGCGCTCATGCGGCCCATGATGGCGGTCAATGTTGACTCCGCGATGCGCTGGCCTTCATTGATCCGAGGCACATCGCCACGAATGCTCGCATGCAGATCGCGGTGCTCTACTACGTATGGATTGGGATTGTCGCCCTCAAAGGTCCAGTTGCTGCCGCCCTCGAATCGAGCACGCCCACTGCTGGTCAAACTTCGGCCGTTCGTGCCTTGAATAACTTCCTCGACGCGATTGGCGCTGCCATCAATTTGACGGGCCATGCTCAGAGCATGTACGCCGTTTGGATATTCGTAGTCGATCGCAAAGTGGTCGTATCCGTGGCCGTACTGCGGTTGAGTGCGGCTTTGCCGGCCACCCATCCCCATGCACTTGATTGGGTGAGCCCCGAGCGCCCAGTTGGTCGCGTCAAGGTTGTGCACATGCTGCTCGGTAATGTGATCGCCGCTGAGCCAAGTGAAGTACAACCAGTTTCGGAGTTGCCACTCCATGTCTGACCAGTCAGCTTGGCGAGCATGATTCCAGAGTCCGCCCTGATTCCAATAGCACCGAGCGGAAACAGGTTCGCCGATCTCGCCATCATGGATGCGTTTCATGGCATCGAGATAGCACAACTCGTGGCGTCGCTGCGTGCCCGACACAACAGAGAGCTTTTTTGCATCAGCTTCTTTTGCGGCCGCGATGACCTGCCGGACTCCCGCCGGGTCGACTGCGACTGGCTTCTCCATAAACACATGCTTGCCGTGTTTGACCGCCTCTTCAAAGTGGATTGGACGAAAGTGGGGCGGCGTGGCCAAGATGACCAGGTCAATGTCCGAACGTGACAGAAGGCGTTTATAGGCGTCCCATCCGACGTAGCAGTCTTCTTCGGTGATCACTGTCTGATCGCCGAGCTGATCGAGATGGCCCCGGCTGCTCTTGAGCCGATCTTCAAAGAGGTCGGCGATTGCAGCGATTTCAATTTCAGGTGAGGCCGAAGCTGCATTGAAGGCGGCGCCGGTTCCTCGTCCGCCGCAGCCAATAAGTCCAAGTCGCAATCGTTCTTGACCCTGGGCAAAGCTCGCGCGGCCGAGCATGGATGCAGCGCTGATACCTGCAACAGAAGTGCCCATGAAGTGGCGTCTATTCATGCTCATGCATCCTCGCTTCGAAGGTTATTCCATGAGGTAACGCGTCCAGGAATTGACACGGGCATCACAGGGAGGTCACCAAGCGAATATTCGGTTGGGCCAAGGCGTTCTGTGCTGTTGAGGGCCTCGTCCCAGGTGACTTGCTGCCCTGAGTAGGCGCTCATGCGTCCCATGATGGCCATCAACGTGCTGCCCATCATCTGATCGACATCATCGATGCGATCTCTCTTGCCACGAATGGCTTGAAAAAGCTCATCGTGTTCAACCTGATACATGTTTGGATTTTTGCCTTCGTAGAACCACTCATTTGGTCCTGATATTTCTTGCGTCGGGCCCCACGAGTTCACATAGCACGTGCCGTTCGTGCCGATGAGGTACTCGGTGTTGTCATTCCAACAGCCGGGCATTTGACGGCAGTCATGGAAACAGCGAGAGCCGTCTTCATAGACATACATCACCGAGAAATGATCGTAGATGTCGCCCGACTCAGGGGTTTCTCGCATCTGACGACCACCGAGCGCGATGGCCATGGCAGGATGCACATCGTTCTTAGCCCAGTTGATCTTGTCGATGGCATGGCAGGCCTGCTCGGCAATGTGATCGCCACTGAGCCAGTTGAAGTGTTGCCAGTTGCGTAGTTGCCACTCCATGTCTGACCAATCTGCTTGGCGTGGTTTGGTGCCAAGGGGCGCGGTGAGATACGTGGAGTGCACGCAGGTGATGTCGCCGATCGCGCCATCGTGAATGCGTTCGTAGCACGCGCGATTTGGCAAGTTGTACCGCCAGCAGAATCCACCCATGACATTGAGATTTTTCTGTCGGGCGATCTTGGCATCTGCCAGAATGGATCGAACGCCAGGGCCATCAATCGCCATGGGTTTTTCCATGAAGACATGTTTGCCCGCTGCCACGGCTGCCTTGAAGTGTTCCGGTCGGAAGTGTGGGGGGGTGGTCAGGATGACGACATCGACGTCGCTGTTCATGACCTGCTTGTACGCGTCAAACCCAATGAACCGTCGCTCTTCTGGTACGTCCACTCGGTCGCCATACGAATCAGTGAGATGGCCGCGGCTACTTTCGAGTCGATCATTGAATGCATCGCCCATGGCATACAACACAACGCCGGGGTCGGCTTTGAGGGCTTGGCCAGCAGCGCCGCTGCCGCGGCCGCCGCAGCCAATGAGCCCAACTCGAATCTTGCTATCTCCCGCTGTATGCGCTAGTGAGGCAGATCCGCTCGCGAGTGCGTTTTGATTTGCTCCGCCGGTTTGGCAACCAGCCATGGCGAGAACACCGACGGTGGTGCCGGCGGCGCGCACGAAGGTTCGGCGGGTGTAGTCATCTTTTGGCGTGTCAGCTGTCATTCTTCTTTTCCTCCTGAGCCGTGGGCTCATCACAAATGACGCGGAACCCCGCGAAGTGTGCATCAGAAAGCCACCAGATACTCTTTGGAATCTGGGGGTCGGTGTCATTCCACTCTGGAACGGGTACTTTTAGTGTGTTGCACAGGTCCGTAGTCGCGTCGTCTCGGCATGCGGCGCCCAGTAGCACCCAAGTGCCTTCTGGCGTTGTGCACCACTCGGAGACATTGCCCTGCAGATCGTTGAGCCCATTGGCATCCTGTTTGCGCGTACCGATCTTTTGAGTCTTACGTTTGGCATTTGGCTTGT
>CAVOCO010000072.1:0-6286 GCA_963694215.1 Phycisphaerae bacterium | reverse complement strand
TCTGGATACGACATCCTGAGGGCAACACAGCAACACCCTGGCGAGCGTCACATCGCCACGATCATCATCTCTAGCCGTGATCATCCCGAACGCATTGTGAAGGCACTCGAACGTGGCGCTGATGACTACTTGACCAAACCAATTAGCCCCGCCAATGTGGTCGCTCGCGTATCTGCTGTCCTCGATCTCCAAGCCCGTGGTCTGCTCGACTCACGGGGCCCAGATGTCTTGGATCTTCCAAAGCTCGACCGAACCCTTCGCGAAACGACTGGTGGCACAAGAAAACTCAATGCTATTTGCGACGCGCTTCGTGACGGCCTTCATGCCGAACGTGCCTCGGTCTATCGATACGACGCGGCTGCCAACGAACTGTTGACCGTCGTCGCGCACGGACGAGTCAGCGAAGATGGTGGACCACTCATTCGAATGCCTGCTGACGAGGGGCTCGCTGGCGCCTGCATGCGGCTTGGCCACATTATCAACATCCCAGATGCGCACGCCGATTCTCGCTTCAATCCCCGCTTCGATGAGCAGACTGGGTTTCAAACACGTTCGGTACTGTGTGTTCCGCTACGAGATGATCACGATGCCATCATTGGCGTGGCTCAAATACTCAATCACCACAATGGAACATTCGCCGCGGACAGTGAAGTGAAAGCGATGCAATTGGCGCCACGATGTGCGCTGACTCTCGCTGAAGCATTCTTTGAGGTTGACCGAGAACTTAACCTCGCCGCCACCATTATTGCCCAGCCTGGCACAGCAAATTTCTTGTCCACAATGCTGCCAAGTTCAGTTGGCATGCGCACCAGCATCATTCCGAAGAGCCGCTCGGCTCGGGCTGAGTCCTTTGTTGGCACTGAAATCGGCAGATATCGTGTCACCGCTGTACTTGGCACCGGCAGTCAGGGATTTGTCCTTGATGGACTTGACGAGTTGCTCGACCGAAGTGTCGCCATCAAATTGCTCGGACCAGATTCTGCGCGTATTCCAATGCTCCGTCGCCAGTTCATGCAAGAAGCAAGGACCATGGCCAAGCTTGGTCACCCCAATACAGTTGCAATTCATGATGCCGGCGAACATGACGGCGCGTTGTATCTCGTCATGGAACATTGCACTGGCGGCACATCGTTCACCCTTATTAAGGAATCGGGCGGACTTGATCTCACACGCGCGACAAAAATCCTCCGCGATGCCTGCCAAGGCCTCAACGCAGCGCATCAACGCGGCATGATCCACCGAGACATTAAACCAGACAATATTCTCATCGATGAATCTGGCATGGCCAAGCTCAGCGACTTTGGACTCGTACTGGCCCCAAATACGACTGATATTGCCGGTGGAAATCACATCATCGGCACACCACACTACATGTCACCCGAACAATGTTCTGGCGGACTCGCTGATCACCGCAGCGACCTCTATGCCATGGGGGCCACGTGGTTTCACCTCGTGACCGGCCAGCCCCCGTACCACGGTTCAAGCGATATGCGGGAAGTGCTTCGCCATCACCGCGAGTCGCCCGTGCCTGATCCTCGGAAATTAGTGCCTGATCTTCCTGAGGATGTGATTTCAATTATCTCGACGGCCATGTCCAAAGATCCGACTGATCGCTATCAGAATTCGTCTGAACTCCTCCGGGATCTTGAAGCATTGTTGACATCTATTTCGCCAGCAGCGTAGAGTGTCCATCTATTAGCCCTGCTGTGGAGGTGTCCCTTTAGCGATGTAAATGAGAGTTTGTTCGTGAGATATTCGTCAGATGCAGATGCATTTGTCGCAACTATTCACGCGCCAACCATTACCGAGCGAGAGTCAGGCATCATTTCGGAGTCGCTCCAGGAAGCACTCGCCGACGTTGGCAGCAGCTACAAGTGGCTTGTAATTGACATGAAACAAGTCACGTTCATGAGCAGCATGGGCATTGGCATGCTCGTAGACGCCCGCAGCCGCGCCGCAGGCCGGAAGATGAAAGTCGTTCTTTCGAATGTTGCAGGCGAACTTGATCAACTACTCCGCATGGTCAAACTCGACAAGGTGTTCAAGATCTGCACCACTGACAAACAGCTCAAGAAGGCACTCAAGCGTTGACAGTTCGGCTCTCGCCGGAAGATCGGTGGGATCAGCCTGATGGCAACGGACTTGGGCTTGCATCCTTTATTGTGTCGCTTGTTGGACTGATTTCAGCGGGCATTCTTTCCCCAGTTGGCGCCATCATGGGCCTTATTGCCATGCGCCGCGAACCAAAGGGCTTTGCTATTGCTGGGTTTGTTTTAGGGCTCTTGGGATCAATCTGGATTTGCCTTGTGTCCGCCGTGTTTCTCGCTTTCTTTGGCGTCATGGGCGTTGGCATCGCCTCCATGGTCATGTCCCTCATCTACGCGCAAATCGGAGATGGGCTCGAACAACTGACGCAGGCATCTGGTGTCATCGAACACTGGAAGATGACCCATGATGGGATTCTTCCATCCTCTAAACAGGGCACGATTGCACTTGAAACAGCAGGGCTTTCCGGGACATACCGCTGGGTAAATGAAGACGATTATGTGATTGAATTGACGCTCGACACCGGAGACAGTGACTCATTCACATTTGTCGCTGAGTATGAGGCCGACGGTGAACTTGAGTCTGTGAAGTGGAACACCAAGAACGGATCGTCGCAGGGCCAATGGAATTGGATAGTGCACTGAATCTTTGACGTAGCACGCAGTGTGGCCAATCCAGCGCAGGGGTTCAGTTGCGGTTCACTGCTCTACTACACTTGCGATACCGCAGCACGTTACAACTGCCCTACGCCCGTTCATCAAGCAACTGGCACAACGCCTGAACATCGTCAAGAGTTGTCGAAAGCGTGCCGATTGCCACACGAATCACCAGCCGGCCGTCAAGCTTGCAGTGTGTGACTGCAAACCGACCGTCAGCATTCACCTCATCGAGCAATCGTTGCGTCTGCGCATCTCCGTCTACGTGCTGAATGCAGAGAAGCGAGAGTCTTTGTGGCGCAGCGAGTTCAAGTCGGCTTGACGCATCAATTCTTTTTCTCACGACATCGGCGAGCGACACATGAAATTCAACCATGTCTGCGAGCGCTGCGACGCCTGTCATGCGCAGTAATACCCACAGCTTAAGCGAGCGGAATCGACGACCGAGTTGAATATGCCAATCTCGATAGTCAATAACGTGCCCCGCATCGGTGGCGCTGTTGCGAAGATACTCAGGGTCAATCGACATCGACTCTATGAGTGGTGCGCGATCTGCAAGCCACAGACACGAACAATCAAATGAGGCGCCCATCCATTTGTGTGGATTGAAATTCCACGAGTCAGCGTACTCTGCGCCAGCCACAATGTCACCCTGGAACACTGTCGACAATGCGGCCGTGCCAGCCCAGGCCGCGTCAACATGAAACCATACGCCGTGTTCGCTGCACAACTTTCCAATGGACTCGACTGGATCAATCGCGCCGCAGCCTGTCGTGCCGACCGTAGCCGAACAAAAACACGGAAGCAATCCTGCGGCAATGTCTTGTTCCATTGCCGACGCAAGCGCCGCCACGTTCATCTGGTATTTATGATCCGTTGGAATCAAGCGGAGGTTGTCCCGTCCTATGCCGCAAATTCCAGCAGCCTTGAGCGCCGACGAGTGCGCCTGCTCTGACGTGTAAGCTGTCAATCCGGCGCAGGCCATTCCTCCATCTCGGCTGCTGCGGCCCAGCGTTGCGCGATCTCTTGCCGCCACCATGCAGGCCAGAATGGCGCTACTTGCCGTGTCTTGCAGTACGCCCCCGCCGATGCCATCTTCTGCAAAGCACTGCGGAAGCCCCATGGCCGTCCGCAGCCACTCGAGCATGCGTGTTTCCAACTCGGTGCAGGCGGGACTTGAGGCCCACAACATGCCTTGCTGAGCGCTCACACTCGCGAGTAAGTCTCCAAGAATGGCATCTGGATGCGCATTTGATGGAAACCATGCCATCCACCCTGGCGCGTCCCACCGCACCATGCCCGGCTCAATGATGTTCTGCAAATCGTGCAGTACATCCGAAAGTAACTCTGGATGATCCGGAGGTGTGGCGGGAAGTTTACTCGCCACGCCGCCTGGCTCAAGCTGCGACCACACCGCGCGATCCGACGCGCCACTCATGTGCTGAGTGATCCACGCCGTAGCTTCCTTGATATGAGCTGCGCACTCTTCCGGGCTCCGCCGCCACCCTTGGTCGCTCATGCGGGGAGTATCGCGAGTTCCGCCTCAACCTCAGACAAAAGCGCAGAAACGGTAGCTGGTCCAAAGTCAAAGACTAAGCCCGCAGCCTCAAAGAGTTCGGGCAGTGGCTTTGATCCTCCAAGTGAGAGTGCCGACTGATACAACTCGATGGCACGGGCGGGATCCTCTCGGTACATCAGCCACATTTGTAATGCTCCGAGCTGCGCGATTCCGTATTCAATGTAATAGAACGGAACTTCAAAGAGATGCAATTGACGTTGCCACATCTTGGCTCGCTCTTGATCGAGGCCGTCCCATGAAACATCTGGTCCATACAGACCGTGGAGTTCGAGCCAGTAGATATCTCTCTGATCACGTGTGTGGTGAGGGTGCGTGTAGAGCCAGTGCTGGAACGCATCAATAGTGGCCACCCAACATAATGTTGACACAACACCTTCGAGGTGTTGCCTGCGTGCTCTAGTGGCCTCTTCTTCGGTCAAAAACTCATCAAGGAATGGGTGGGCAATCAGCTCCATACTCATTGACGCGACTTCAGCAAACTCAATGGGTGAATGGCGGTACGACACCAGTGGTTCATCGCGGGCAAGCATTGAATGAAATGCGTGACCTGCCTCATGGATCATTGTGTCAACATCTCGCATGACACCAGCGGCATTCATGAAGATGAATGGACGCCGCACGCGCTCGCGGTCGGACTGGTACCCGCCAGGAGCCTTGCCCTTACGTGATTCCAAATCAAGAGAGTCGCCTTCCTTCATTGTGTCAAACAACGCGCCAAGCGCCGGGTCCATACGATTAAATATTCGGCTCGCGCCAGCTACAAGTTCATCTTGGCCATTGAATGGTCGAAGCGGTAATCGATCAAGTGGATCAACGTCGAGATCCCACGGCCGAAGCACATCGACGCGCATGGACTCTCGTCTCTTGACATTCATGGCGTGCATCAATGGCACTGCGTGCTCACGAATGCCCTTGTGGAAATCTTGACAGGTCGCGGGGGTGTAATCAAACCGGTGATTGGAGCGAAAGGCCCACTCACGGTAGTCATCGAGATCGGCATTGTCGGCCTTCGTGTTTCGAATGGAAATCATGCGATCAAAGATTTCATCCATGCGTTCAGAATCTTCAAGCCGACGTGATGCAACGAGGCGATACGCCTCTTCACGAACCGATCGGTCATTCTCTTGCATGAACGGGGACATCTGCGGAAGCGTGCGTTCTTCACCTTGAAAATCAACGGTCATCTCGCCACAAATCTCGGCGTACTGCTGACCAAGCTTGGTGTCCTCCACCTCGATGGCAATATTCTCTTCACGGAACAACTTGATGTCGGCATCCATGTCACGAAGCATGACGCCGTATCGATCTTGATCGAGATCATCTACAAATGGACACTGCACAATTCGGCGATCAAGTTGGAACGAGATGTCCTTAATTTTTGGTTCCATCTCTTCAACGAACTTTAGGAATGCAGATTTGATGGCCTCGTCATCTGTGTGCCGTGTCATTTCGATGTACAGGGTGGAGTAGGACTCTCCAACTGCCGCGTCGAGTTCACTGCGATCAAGGAACAGTCCCTCAAGGCAGCCCTTGCACTTCAAGGGGCGATCAAGAAGCGCCTGATACAACGGGCCAACCTGTGACCAATCGGCGCCGTTAAGATCTTCTCGCACAAAGGTTGTTGCAGTGGGGTATTGAATCATGGTGGTCATCATTGGTATCTCCGAATTAGTCGATTGATTCGAGCGGCCGTGTTTCAGGTTGTGTTGGACGAACTTGAATGGCCGAAACAGCGTGGGTAGATTGAATAGCGGCGGCGAGGGCACCAGCCTCAAGCGATGTATCACAAGTTAAGAATAACGTTGAGCCACTTCCGCTGACATGAATGGGTCGCTTTGCGGTGGCTTCTATTGCAGTCATCCGGTCTCGCAGCACCGGGGCTTCTTCGAGCGCAGGCTCAGTGAGATCATTGAAGAAATATCCATTGGAAACAGTTGCGCGGACAGCGTCACGTCTAATGGCGCCACCACCTTGGGCATCAAATCGGGCGTACACCGAGCCAGTC
>CAVOCO010000071.1:0-6321 GCA_963694215.1 Phycisphaerae bacterium | reverse complement strand
TCCCAAAATGAGATCAGACCCACCGCGGTTGGCAAGATTGCCGTGTGTCAGCACGGGAAGTGGCACCGTTACGACCCCACCAACGAGCTCTCCTTGGGCATCAAGCCCGTCGTAATAAAGCAGTTCAGTAGTGGGCTCTGCCCCGTGCAGTGGCATCAACAGTAGCGTCAAAATAACTCCAACCGGTGCCAAACGGATTTGGGGTGTTAACATCCGCTCACTGTATCTCTGCACATGCTAGATGCAAGCCAAAACTTAGGGCTGCAGAGCTTCAAACGCGGCTGGGCAATGCTTCACCTGGCATGTCCACCGTCCGACCTGAACAATCGCCACGTCAAATCGCATCAGGCGGTCCCGCCGCCAACGCAGCGGAAGCCGCGAAGCCGCTCGGGCCATGCGAAACTGCTTCGCTTCCGTGACCCGGCCCATGATCGGCCACTGCCCACGTGTTGCCTTCACTTCGACAATGGCCAATACCTCTCGGCGCGGATGAACGACAACAAGGTCAAGCTCGTCGTGGCCAACTCGAACATTCTTTCCAAGCAACCGCCAACCCCGAATTCGAAGGTGCCACCGAACAGCTCGTTCACCTCGCCGCCCAGTCGCCCGCCTGGCAGAGGCAGGATTCACTTTGGGGGGAACCGCGAAATCGCGATCAACAACGCCCGATTAACCATAGCGCCAATTTCATCATGAATACCACGTTGTAGGAGGCCATTGACATATTCCCACTCAGCACGCTGGCTGCGATCACGCATCAACTGATTTTGCAGCATTCGCTGCACGTCTGGCTCATCAAGACTTCGAGCGGTTGGCCGCATCACTTCCAAAAGACTAATCCACATGGTCCACGAGCCACGCTCAAAGCTGCCCGTTGTTCCGCCGTCTTGAATCTGTTTCAGGTAGGGCTTGTAGAACTCATTGAGTGATATGTCTTCAAGTCCACCTTCGGGCAACTGAAACGTCTGCCATACGCCGTCCTTTGGCATTTTGGCTTGTTTGGCAACAGTGATGAACGTCACGCCGGCATCTAGTTCTTGATCTATCAACTTGATGCGTTCTTCATTACCAGCAGTCTTGATTCTGATTCGCCCGAGTGTCGCAGTCGCCTTCGGCTGAAACGTGTCGATTTGAGATCGATACGCGCGCTCGATATCACGCCACGCCACGAGAGTCTTTGGGGTGACCTTTTCGCGGAGCAACTCGCCAATGAGTAGTTTCTGACGCTCGCCGTCAATGTACTCATCGATTGTCTTGCCCTCTTCCTCCATCAGCCTGCGTGCTGCCTCGTGCTCAGAGCCGCCTCGCTTTCGCACTGCGTCTTGTCGAATAGTCTCGACATACGCAATCAAACCAGTCTGCTCTTGATCAGACAAGCCGGCTCTTGACTCAGCCACGATCAATTCGTTCTGCACGAATGAATTAAGTTGCTGCGAGACGAGGCTCTTCATCTGCTGTACAAACGCCGGATACGACTGCTCTTCATAGGTCGCTTGCAGGCGATCCATAAGCGGAGCGAGCACTTCGTCAGCGTAGATCGGTTGCCCATTCACTTGGCCAATCAAACTATCAACGATTACGGGCGAGCCGATCTGTGCATTGACGTCAAAAAACGTGCTGAACTCTTCCGGCCGCTGGGGCATGAGTCGTGGCGTTGGACGTGCCCCGAGCCCAGCCATCGTGAGAGCGGTATTAGTGCCCTCGGCAGTGGGCTGCTGCTGTGTACTGAGCTGCTGATCAGAAAAATCACCCAGTGACAACGCAGCCCCAGTTGGGCTGTAGGACTTGCTACATGCTGGCAGCAATGCCCCCGCTGCGATAACTCCGATCATGATCCATACATTGGTATTCATTGGATGACGATGATACCGCGAAGCGGACCGTATACTGTGAGATCTGGCCAAACCGCAGCCATCAGAGGAGACCGAACCATGACCACCGACGAAACCCCAAAGATTCACGTGGATTCCGATTGGAAAGCCGAGGCTCAAGCCGAGAAAGAAAAGCTCGTTCAGGCCGAAGCAGCGAAGACCGATACGCCAGATGAGGCTGGCAGCAAACTTCCGCCAGCCGATTTCAAGGGACTTGTCGGACTCCTTGCCTCACAGGCCGTCATGGGCCTCGGTGCGATGCCCGACGAATCAGGCAAGGGTGTCATGATTGATCTCGAGGGATCAAAATTTGCCATCAATCTGCTTGCCATGATTGAAGAGAAGACCAAGGGCAATCTAGAAGAAGACGAATCGAGCGAACTCGCAGCCGTCCTGACCGAGCTTCAAAGCCGATTCGTACAGATCACCCAATTGCTTGCGCAGCAGGCCGCCCAGCCGGCGATGCAAGAGGGAAGCGGGACACCTAGCATTATCGCACCGTAGTTAGCTTTGTTAACTCAACCACACGTAGACGAACCACGCCAGTGATGCAACTAGCGGGATGAATTGCAGCGCAACGAGCGTGCGGGGCAATATCAACACCCAGGCGATCGGGAGCGTTGCGCACCACACCAGAAGGTATCGATCAAAGACGAATCCGCGGGTCATTGCGTACATCAACCAACCGAACAGAATCGCGTAGGCCTGCATGCGCAGGACCAGGCCATCAATTCTTCTAGCCGGGCAATCAAACGCAGCGGCGAGCAACGCGCCAAGACCGCCCAGTCCCGCTATGGCCAGAATGCCAATTATTACAGCGCTGCCAATGCCTTGGCCCCCCAAGGTCAATGCCGCAGTCGCAGCGGCACCCTGAAATCGATCCTGCATGAGCGTGAGGTCCAGCACGCTTGGCACTGACAAATCATTGGGCGCGATCACACTCAGTACAGCACCAACGACCATGCCCACGATTGGAATCCACCACCATCGACTGCGGCGTCGTTGTAGTGCCCATGCCACCAAGAAAACGCCAAGCGGAAGTGCCATCGCAGCGGCGAGATATGTCAGGCTCTCAAGACGAAGTCCAACACCGTGAAGCTGCTGAAAGTCACTGCTAACTGGTCCGCCCCACCGAATCCAAAGCGGTAATCGAATGAGACCACCAGCAACTGAGGCAACCCACCACGGCCAGCTTCTCCATGACTCGCGATTGAATGTTGCAAGCGCAACGCCCACTGCGATCGGCGCCGCGTGGACACGGCTATGCAGCAACACCGCGAGCAAAATGGCATACAGAACAGGGCCTGCTACCGGATGTTTCGTACCGTTCCCAACGCCGCAACCCCATGCCACAACACCCAACATGACCAATGCGAGCAGCAAAAAAGACACTTCGCCCATCACAATTTGGCCGAATATCGCAAGCTGCGGCAGCAGCGTAAAGAGCACGGTCACAATTAGCAGTGGCGGCCCGCGAATACCACACGCCGAAGCCAATACGAGAAGCGGAACAACGGAAAGCACAAAGCACAGCAATGAGATAAGCCGCAACCCTGAGAGCATCTGAGGCGGCGCGGGGGCTGGGCCGCCTGGCAGGGGCGAGTCCCATGCCTCAGAATCAGAGCCATGTGTGCCACCTGGCGCCGCGTTCGGCCCGGCAATCTCACCTGGATCATCTGTCAACCATCGTCCACCAACCGCGTACGGCCAAATGAGCGCGGGGCCCTTGGTCTCTTGGAAGTCGATCGCCCGCTCAACGCTCCACCCATGGCGAATGAGATCTGCGATGGGACGCGTGATCCAACGTTCATCAAAGACTGGGCCACGATCGCTGATCTGTGTGCCCCATCGCAATGTAAATGCCATCACGACAATGAACAGCATCGAGAGCAAGGCCCAGTTGCGGTCTGATTGCTCAGTGCTCGCAGAACCCTGCATCACCGTGCATCTCGAATGCAGTGCAAATTGATGTATGAGCGAGCAGGACACGCCGACATGACGTCCTCGACACTCGCCTCGACCGACCCCGGCTGCCGCTCATCAATGATGTACATCACAAAGCCGCACTCTGTCAGTCGCTGCAAGAGCTCGCGTGGATCGGTATTGGCAGAGCGCAGCATCGCGGGCGCGAATTCGAGAAACATGTGCAGTGGCTGGTTGCCCTCAAGTACGTTTCGCATACCAGCGAGCACGAGTGGTTCGGCCCCTTGCACATCCATCTTGATAACGTCGGGTTCGATGCCGTGCTCTTCAATCCACTCATCGAGTGACACCATGGGCACCTCGACGCCGCGGGCCGACTGCGCCGAATCAATGCGGTGGTCCCCCGTATTGAATGATGATCGCTTGAGCGTAATTGTCCCGGCATGATCCGCAACAGCGGCGCCGATCACTTCAACATTACCAAGTTCATGCCGCGCTACATTCCGCTCGAGCAACCGGCGATTGTCAGGGTCAGGCTCAAAGCACACCACACGGCCATCTACTCCAACGGCCTTGGCTGCAGGTACCGCAAAAAGACCGACGTGGGCACCGATATCAACAAACGTACCCCCGGCTTCCAACGCGTCAATGCAGGCGCTCCGGGTGATCGGTTCGTACTCACCGGTTGAGGCAATCTCGAATGTCACCCCAAAGTCGGCGGGATGGACCTCGAACGCAAGACCGTCAATCGTCACTTCGGCTGGTTGCCGCCGAGCCAACAGCTTGAGGGCCAACCAGCGAACAGGGGGCACATACGTCAGCACTGGCCGAATAGCCGGGGCCAAAGCAGATCTGAGACGACAAAAAGTAGTTACACGGTCCATAGGTAAGCAGTCGGGCCATTTCCTTATCGGGGATACCGGCGGGCGACATGAAGGATACCGCTCAAAGTAAATCACCAATGATGCCATCAGCCACCAGAAGCCCAGATGGCGTCAGCACAAGATGATCCACCTTCCAGGCTAGAAGCCCCTGCTGCATGGCCTTGTCAATTGTCGCGCGGCGCGCATCGCCGCGGAGCGGAGCGGCAAAACCAGCTTCGACGACACGTCGCGGAGCGCCCTCATTGAGCCGAAGACTGAGCATGAGCATCTCGCCAAGCTGGCCATCGATATCAAGTTGCTCAACAGAGTCGATGGGCGAAAGGCCAGACCCCTGAAGCCATGGGCCGAGCCGAGGCACATTCCTCCACCGCCGCCCATTCACGTGCCCAGACCCCGACGGGCCAAGTGGCCACCAGTTCTCATTCCGCCAGTACAAGAGATTGTGCAGACATTGGCGACCCGGCTTGGCCCAGTTGCTCACCTCGTAATGCTCATATCCAGCAGCAGCGAGCCGCTCAAGCGTGTGCTCAAACATCTGGGCCTCAATCTCATTACTGACCCGCTCAATAGCACCAGTGTCGAGACGGCGACGAAGCGGTGTGCCAAGCTCGTAACTCAGGTTGTAGCAGCTCAAGTGAGTCGGATCCAATGCAAGGGCCTGGTCCAGGTCACGCTGCCATAATTCCAGCGGTCGAGGTTGACCAGGGATCGCAAAAATAAGATCGATTGAAACATCATTGATTCCAGCGGCCCGCACTAATTCCATGGCCCGCGTGACATTACTGGGGTCATGATGCCGCTCGAGCGCCTTCAGTGAGCCCTTGTGGAATGACTGAGCACCGATGCTGACTCGATTCACGCCGCTAGCAGCGAGCACATCGGCCACTGCTGGCGTCACAGTGTCAGGATTGGCCTCGATGGTCCATTCCTCGATGTTCTGCCCACCGGCTTTCAAGAGCGATCCCAGCCCGCTCAGCAACGTCTCCAGCGCATCAACAGGAAGATGGGTCGGTGTACCTCCGCCAATGAAGACCGTCCGCACGCCTGCAGGCAACTGAGGAAGGGCCGTAGCAGCCTCATCGAGCAACCGGGTCACATAGTCTGCCCGCTGCTCATCACGGCCCGCGATGGTAAAGAAATCGCAGTAATGACACCGGTGCACACAAAAAGGAACATGCACGTAAACGCCTTTGACACCGACACCTACGCTCGAAGCTTCGGCCAAGGCATCAGCGGCTGTAAGCATGCCTGCTCGGGAATTGTCCGGGGGGCTGCTATGATCGAGCACGTTCAGATGGGGCATTGACATGTCCTGTTCAAGCCCCCCGATACTTCCGATGGGGAACTGCTTTCAAGGGGCCGAACGAACATCCTACGAGGGAGCGACCATGAAGTTGGCCTTGATCATGCAAACCGGCACTGACGGGGATCGGATTTTCCCGATTCTTGATGGCCGGACTGTGATTGGCCGCGATGGCCGCTGCGATCTTCGCATTGCGATGCCCAACATTTCCGCTCGCCACTGCGAAATTGCGATCGAGAACAGCCGGGCAATGCTCTTGAGCCGAGATGCCCACTGCGAGACACTGCTCAATGGCAAGCCAATCATCGAAGCCCGGCTGAGTGATGCCGATGAAGTACAG
>CAVOCO010000070.1:0-6367 GCA_963694215.1 Phycisphaerae bacterium | reverse complement strand
GGCACGCGTGGCCCAGTTGATGGCGACGCGTCGCTGCTGAATGCAGTTGACGCAAGCGGCACCCCACAGACTCCATCCAATTCGGCCTATCTCATGGCCAAACCCGGCGCATGGCGTGGCATTCTTGTTTATGCCGACGGGCACTCAGATATCGCTGACGGGTTCTATCCACAAGGCTCTACCTACAAGACCATTGACGCCAACAACGGGAGCTCGCTGCAGCTTCCCGATAACATCTTCAAGGCTGATGTTGATCCAATCGGGGCCTACATCAGCAATACTTCGAATTTGCTTGGCAGTGATATCTTGCTCACTCATACCCAGAATGGCGACGATGGGGGCAATGAATGGTCAACCGCGTCGGAGATCAACCCCTTCGACATCTCGTTCACGCCGATTCACGACTGAACCCCCCGAAACCAAACGACATGACCAAGGTAGGCTGCATTCGATGATGCTGCGATTAATCCTGACCGCTCTGCTTGGACTAAACACGGCTGAGCCGCCCACAACCATACCGCCCGCTCGCAAGGCGGCCATGGTGGCAGTCATTCCCATTCGCGGGCCGATTGATGCCATCACCAAAGCATCTGTTGAACAACGCCTCGCCATGGCGTCCGAACTCGGCGCGGATGCCGTCGTTATTGAACTGGACACCCCTGGCGGCGAGCTGCTGGCCACACTTGAAATCACGCACTTAATTCGTACACAAGCGCCGGCCAACACGGTGGCATGGGTGAATCCATTTGCCTTCTCGGCCGGCACCATCATTGCCCTCTCTGCGCGGCAAATCGTGACGGCGCCAGACGCAATGATGGGAGATGCCGCGCCGGTCACTTCCCTTGGCCCGATCCCTGCGACTGAGCGAGCAAAGATTGAATCGCCACTACTGGCCGAGGTCATTGATGAAGCACGACGGCACCACTATGACGAACGGCTCGTTCAGGCCTTCGTCAGCGTTGGGATTGAACTCTGGTTGCTGCGGGACAGTGGAACGGGCGAAGTTGTCTTTGTAGATCGTGATGAGTACACCACTATCTTCGGTGTAGCCCCAATCGAATCACTAACGTCCATCACTCCGCCCCAAGGTGACCAACCATTCCAAGTGAGCCCGCTCTTAACGATGCTTGCGGGATTGCAACCTGAAGACGAGGCCATTGAAAATGACATCGCTGCTGAGCCACTTCTTCCCACCATTCGATCACCACTCTCGTCGCGTGATGCCGATCGATTTGAAGTACTCGGACAGGTCGTATCGAATGATCGACTCCTGACGCTCAAACCATGGCAAGCAGAGGCGTACGGCTTGTCGGTCGGCACCATTGCAAATGATGCGGAATTACAGGCATTCTTTGGCGCCGATCAACTGATTCGCATTGAACCCACATGGTCTGAGTCACTCGTTCAACTGCTGATGTCCTGGCCTGTGCGAATGGCATTCATCGCCGTGTTTGCCGTATGCGCCCTGATCGAACTGGCACTGCCTGGGACCGGGTGGTTTGGGGCTGGGGCGGTTGTCGCCTTGCTTGTGCTTCTTGGAACGCCCATGCTCATCGGGCTCGCCTCATGGTGGGACGTAGCTGCAGTCTTTGCAGGATTACTTCTCATCGGGGTGGAGATTCTGGTGGTCCCGGGCACGCTCATTGCAGGAATGCTGGGCGCCGTATTGCTCTTGCTTGGCCTTGTGGGAAGCGCTGTATCTGGCGACCTCAACTCTAGTGCAACGCAAGAGCAGCTTGTCCGCGGCGGCCTGATTGTGTTGATTGGGATTGGAATTGGCTGGGCACTCGCATGGGTGGTTGTGAAGCGGCTCGGCGGCGCGCAGCTTGGCCACGGAGTTATCTTGGAAGCAACCGTGGGCGAGGGCGAAAGAGACCGCCCTGTAGCACCAAATCGAGTTGGCTGCACTGGCACCGCACGAACTGATCTGCGTCCCTCTGGCCGGGTAGACATCGATGGGCACACGCTTGATGCGGTATGCTCAGGTCGATGGATTGAGGCGGGAACCGACGTGCGGATCACGCGAGACGGCCTTGTCTTAGAAGTGGAGCCTTACTGAGTGAACACGCTACTTGCACAGGTCGCTGATGCTGGAGGCACCACCTTGTTGTGGGGCTTTCTGCTGCTTAGCGCGATGATATTTCTCATCGCCATGGAGCTCATTGTGCCAAGTGGGGGCGTACTTGCTATCGCGGCAGCCGCCTCACTAATCGGGTCCATCACGGCCTTCTTCTTACATGACACAACAACGGGCCTGGCAGCCTTGGCCGCTGTCATTCTGATTGGCCCGTTTCTTACATGGATCTGCTGGACATGGTGGTCACAAACCGAGATGGCCAATCGAATGGTGTTGTCCACTCAGGGCTCCACAGACGAAGAATTACGAGAAACCCTGCTGCACCAATGTGGCACCGCAGAAACGGATCTTCGCCCGATCGGTACAGTGCGCATCGAAGGGCACCGGCACGATGCTCTTTCTGATCATGGATTCGTGTCTGCTGGATCAAGCATTACCGTTGTGCAAGTGCTCGACAATCAACTCAAAGTACGACCAACCCCGGAGGAGACCTCATGACACCCTTACTCGCGATGAGCGAAGTACTACTTGGCGGCATCATCGTCGGCGGGATCATCCTGCTCATCATCTTCCTATTTGTCTTCCAGTACGTTGGTATGTGGGTGCAAGCCTGGGTATCTGGCGCAAGCGTTCGCTTTATCGATCTTGTAATGATGAGATTCCGGAAGGTCAAGCCACGACTGATTATCGAAAATCGCATCACTGCTAAGAAAGCCGGTATTGAAATATCAACTGCCCAGCTTGAGTCGCACTACCTCGCAGGTGGACGCGTTACTGATGTGACCCGCGCAGTCATTACCGCAGCAAAGGCCAAAATTGATCTCGATTGGGATATCGCTACCGCCATTGACCTCGCTGGCCGCGACATTCTTGACGCTGTTCGCACAAGCGTGAATCCAAAAGTCATTGACTGCCCGAGCGCCGAAAGTGGCAGGACCACTATTGATGCTGTCGCAAGCGATGGCATCAAGCTCTGCACCAGGGCCCGCGTAACAGTACGTACCAATATATCCCGCCTCGTCGGCGGCGCTACCGAAGAAACCATTGTGGCACGCGTGGGCGAAGGCATTGTGTCCACTATTGGTTCTGCAAAGAACCATCTGGCCGTGCTCGAGAACCCTGATGAAATCTCCAGAACAGTTCTTGAGAAAGGGCTCGACGCCGGCACTGCTTACGAGATTCTCTCAATTGACATCGCCGACATTGATGTGGGCGAAAACATTGGCGCCCGCTTGCAGGCCGACCAGGCATCCGCGGATACCAAGCGATATCAAGCAACTGCCGAACAACGACGCGCCATGGCCGTCGCACTAGAGGCAGAGCACAAAGCAGAGGTTGAGAAGAACAAGGCGCTCGTAATTCTTGCCGAAGCCGAAGTGCCCAAGGCTATGGCCGAAGCATTTCGCAGCGGCAACATGGGCATCATGGATTACTACCGCATGAATAACCTTGTTGCCGACACCGACATGCGGCAGTCCATCGCCAGCGATCCGGATTTGCCAGGAGCCAACAACGAGAACTAGTTTCTCGCACTCTCCGTGAACACATCGACCGATCCCGCGACCTGGACCGCCTTAGCGATTGCGTTGCCGTGCCTTCTCGCAGGCAGCGCATTCTTCAGCGGCGCCGAAACCGCGCTCTTTGGGCTCTCCGCAAAGCAACGTCTCGATATCGCGGCTCAACACGGCGAACAGGCAGCTCCGATCGTCCTGCTTCGCAACCCCCGGATGCTCCTGATCACCCTGCTCCTTGGCAACATGATTATCAATGTGTTGTACTTCGTCATTGCATCCATACTCATGCGACATCAGCAATGGGGCGCCGGCGGCGCAGCCTTGATGTGGGTCGGATCACTTCTCGGACTTGTGCTCATCGGCGAGATAGCTCCCAAGATGCTTGCCTCTGCACGATCAATAGAAGTCAGCCGACTCGTTGGCGGACCAATACTTGCCCTGCATACAATCATCCTGCCGCTGAGAACTGCGATCGACCGGTTTATCGTCCGTCCGCTGTCCCGGCTCGCAGTGCCGCACCAATCTGCAACTCCGCTTGCACTACATGAACTTGATGCGCTCCTTGATGCATCAGCGCGAGATGGACTTGTTGAACCTCAAGAACAACGTCTTCTTGCTGACGTCCTGTCGCTCAAACACACCACCGTTCGCCGAACGATGACGCCACGCACACGTATGATTTCTATTCCTCTTGATTCCACCGCCGACGAAATCCGGTCGATTATTCACGAGAACAGGCTGATGCGACTGCCTGTTCACGAAAATGACCTTGACGACATCGTGGGCATGCTGCATGTCAAAGACTGGCTTAGAACTCATGGTGACATCAAGCCCATGCTGCGAAGGCCTATCTATGTCCCCGAAGTTACCACCGTGGATCTCGCGATTGAGTCGCTTCGGAAAGCACAGCAACAAACGGCCATCGTCGTTGATGAATTTGGTGGCACAGCTGGCGTCGTTTCGCTGCACGACCTTATTGAACCAATTGTGGGCGATATTGTCGACGACGCAACCGACCGTCCGGCAGAAGCCCGGCCGATCGGACCGAACCAATGGCTTGTGCCGGGCGACTTTCCGGCGCATCGAATCATGAAGGCACTGCTCGGGCAGCGTTCACAACACTTGAACATCGGCACGGTCGGCGGCCTGATGATGCGAGAACTTGGACGCCACCCAGCCAGCGGTGATGTCATCACGATTGCAAATGTCACACTTGAAGTTCACCACGCAGATGAAACTGGAGCCATAGAAACAATTGTTGTCTCGCTTGAGGACACCCCCTCATGACTGGGTTTGAATGGGCGATATTACTCTTCGCAGCGATCGCAGGAACCTGCTTTTCGGCAATCTTTTCAGGCATGGAAATTGGCCTCTACACGCTTAATCGCGTGCGGCTTGAGCTCCGGTCGAAAGCAGGCGAACGATCGGCGCATATCCTCCATCAACTCTTGAGCCGACCCTCGCACATGCTCACCGTCATTCTCATTGGCACCAATGCCGCCAACCAACTTGGCGCATGGAGCATTTCTGCCATGCTCGACGGAGCTGGGTACGGGCCAATTGCATCCATCGTGATCGATACGATTATCTTGGTGCCAGTGCTTCTCATCTTGGCTGAAGTGCTTCCTAAAGAACTCTTCCGTGCACACGGCGATCGGTGGTGCTACTCCCTGGCCCCGCCGCTTCGAGTTGTCGAACTTATACTCAGATGGACAGGAGTCGGGGCCACCATCGAATGGCTTGGCCGAGGGATCGCGGCAATTGTTGGTGGAAGCACGGAAGGCGAAGTCACCGCGCGGCAGCGTATGAGTGATCTCTTCAAAGAAGGTATCGATGCAGGCCTCTTGAGTGAGCAACAAACTAACTTGCTAGATCGCGCTTTGTCACTTCGAGATCGCACTGTGCAAGACGAAATGGTGCCGTGGGAGGCGGTCCAGACGGTGACCAACCATGCTCCAGCAGACGACCGCCGTATCGCTATTAATTCACGGTGGTCGCGGCTTCCTGTCACTGAAAATGGCGCAGGCGTCACAGGGATTGTTTCCGTACTTGATCTTGACTGCAGTCCACACCTATCAGTTGGCGATCTCGCTCACAAAGCAATGTTCATTCACTCAGCGACGCCTGCTGATCATGCGCTACGCAAGCTTCGCATCCACCACGCTGGAATTGGAGTCGTTCAAGACGACCAAGGCGAGACAATTGGCATCGTGACAATCAAGGATCTCATTCGACCACTGCTCGCCTGAACTCATCTTCGGCGAACATCCTTGATGAGCAACTGCACTGTGCTCCGGCCACCCCATGTATTTATCGCTGGCTCAAAGACGATGTCCACGATAGCGCCCCGTGGCAATGTGGATTCAAAATGCCCGTGTTGAAACCACGGACAACGAAATGGCCCAAACGTCAATTCAAGATGAACGCTGCTCTTGGCCATAACACGAGTTTTTGTTATCGCAACGTTGCGGGCGATGAGGCATGCCGATTCATTTGCTCGACCTGTTGGCTGCATCTTCTGTAGTTGGGTCACAGCATCTATGGTGAGTTCGGCGAGGTCGACTTCACAGTCAATCTCAATACGCGTCACCAGATCTTCTGGCTTCAGCCGTTCGTTTGCATGTGAAATTAAGGCCTGCTGAACTTCCTCAAATCGCTCTCGCTTCAGTGACATCCCCGCTGCCATTGCATGGCCTCCGAATGATTCGAATTGATCTCCGACCGAACGAAGCGCATCATGAATGGAATATCCATCAATACTCCGAGCTGACCCTTT
>CAVOCO010000069.1:0-6422 GCA_963694215.1 Phycisphaerae bacterium | reverse complement strand
ATGCTGCTATGGCATAGCCGGTTGTGATGAGAATGTTGCTGAAGTTGATTGTGCAGGCGACTGGCTCGGCGACACCTCAACATGCGACAATTGCCATGCAGGCGCATGCTGCTACAGCGACGGAACCTGCACTGAAGGCACGCCTGATGAGTGCACCGCTGCAGGCGGAATGTACTCTGGCGATGGCATCGATTGTGTTGCCGCTGCGTGTCCACAACCTTCCCCAGGCGCCTGTTGCATCGGCTTCTCCAGTTGTATCGACGACCTGATGCTGCCAGACTGTGAGGCTTTCGGCGGCGTCTTCCAAGGCAACAACACGGACTGCGTGACCAACAGTTGTGGCTGGGCGGGTTGCTCAGCAGACGCAACTGACGAAGGCGTGCCGTGTCAGGAAGACACCAGCGTGCTCAATGATGCCAACGGTGGGCTCAACAACGACCCTGTGCAGTATGGCGCCATCGCCGTGGATGAAACCATCTGCGGATTGATATCCACCTTCAGTTGCCTTGGATGTGGCGACGCTGGCGAAGACCTCCCATATCGGGACACCGATTGGTACCTCTTCGACGCGAGTGCTGGAGGTGTGTTCACCGTCAAGGGTGGCGGCCAATCCAACCTGGTCATTGGCGTTGTTGACCTTGATGCAGTGGCCTTCGTGGACTACTTCATCACCGAGCCATACCAAGAAGGCGAAGTCATAATGACGCTGCCTGCTGGCGGCAACTACTGCGTCTGGGTTGGCTTTGACAACAGCTCCGGCCTCACGAACCCATGCTCAAGCGGCGATAATGACTACTCAGTCACGCTGCTTGGTGAAGCCGCCCCAGATGCAGCATGCTGCGTTGCGGGATCATGCGTGGGTGACCTGAGCCCTGCTGACTGCTATGCACTTGGCGGCACCTATGTGACCGGTGAAACTTGCACAACGTACGCGTGCCCAATCAACTACGAAGGCTGCACTGACTCCACAGTCAGCGAAGCTGACTATGGCTGCGTGTGTCTCGTCGATGGCGATGATTCCGAGACTGATTGCAACGGCGGCACGAACATGCTGTCCCCAACATTCACTCCGGTCTCAGTGGGTGACATCGTCTGCGGCGAAATGTCTGTATATGTCGAAGGCCCAACGGGCGGCACATATCGAGACCTTGACTGGTGGATATCCACCGAAGTCGACGCTGGCGGCACGTTTGACCTGAGTATCGGTTCTGAAATGGGCACCGTCATTCTCTTGGTCAATCTCGACACCGCCACAGTGGACAACGAAGTCACTGCAGGACCTGGCACCATTGCATCGGCCACATGGACCATCGCAACTGGCAATTGGTCTGTCGTTACGGCCCCGTCCGAGTGGAATACTGCTTGGACCTGTGCCAGCGGCATATCCGGGTATCGCTTCTCACTGGAGTGATCTCGCTCAACCCGTTGTAATCTCAGCAGCCCTCGGCACTCTGTGCCGGGGGCTGTTGCTTTGGGCGGATCGTGATCGATCCAACTAGGGCTTGCGCCGCGCTACTGTTGTTGCATCTGAGTGGCTGCTTCATCAGATCGCAGCTCGTGCCCAGCCTGGCCATCAGGAGCTTCGGCAAAGACCGGGACTTCCATAATCAGCGGGCTCGCAGCATGGTGCCGCTCGCGACGCTGGACTGGTGTCGTGATGACCTGCACGCTAAGCACTTCTTCGGCAGCTCCTCGGAAGATGCCTCTGTTTGGAGGCACATCTGAATAGTCCCGTCCGTACGCGACAATGACATATCGCTGACCAATGATGGATGAGTGCGTGGGATCAAATCCAACCCACCCCAGCGTCGGAGACCACACTTCAATCCACGCATGACTTTCAGAAGGCTTTGTCGCATTTTCAACATGCAAATATCCATTTACATATCGACATGGAATGCCGTGCAGTCGCAACAAACCAAGTGTGATGTGCGCAAAGTCCTGACAGACACCAGCTCCAGCTCGCAACGCATCATCACTGGTTGAGAACGCGTCGGTAACCTTGGATTGATACGCAATATGAGTGCCCAGCGAATTGGCCAACCGGTCAATCACACTACCGAGTGTCAAGCACTCGCCCAAAGACATCTTGTCAGATAACTGTTGCAGCATGGCACTCTGAACAACCGGCCCTCCAAACTGCAAGAAGTCCCATGTCATCAAGGTCGGATGAATCACTTCGCATACATCTGGAAGCGTCAGCGGATCAACCGGCGAGTCGCTGGTTTCAACAAGGCACCGACAAGCCACTTCGACGCGGTCGTGGTAATCGGTAACCGAAAACCAGTGCATTGCATTCCCAAGCCAATCCTCGTGCCGGCTCGGCTGCGCGTGTGGGCCAATGCCAAGTTCAAAATCGTGCAGGGTCTGTCCGCTTTGGGTCCGTGGCTCGACACGAATCTCCATATGAGACTCGCGGACAAATGCCGAATACTGAAACTGAAGATGATGAGTGATTTCAAGAAGCATGGTCTATACCGTGAAGTAGAGTCGAGTCAGAGATTCATGAATGCGAGACGCATCACTGAGGAGCGCGTCACAGACCGTTGCGAAGTCGTGACGGCCAAGCAGTTCCTGCTCTTCGAATTTAAGTTGTGAAGAAAGCCGGCCGACAAGCCGAGCCGCCTCGGTCAGCACGCCACCCTGCTCAATATCGCCCAGATCACCTTGTACATGGGACACGCCAAAGGCGACGCTGTGCGGCGTTTGTTCGTTGAACATCAAGAACGATGAAACGATCTCTGGTGTCAACTCAGCGCCCTGAACACGGCGATAATTCTCTAGCGATCCGGCGGATCGCAAGACGCCACGCAGCAATGCATGGTGCACCGGAATATCCACATCGCTCGGGGGCGAAATCAAGGCGGGCATGCGATGCCGCAGCAGCAGCAAGACGCGGTACACCCGCTCAATCATCACGCCGAGATCAAGAAATGTCCAGGCTTCATCGCGGATGAGCGTTCGCCCCGTGGCCCCGCCGATTCCGAATACAGCTTCCTGCACTTGGCCAAGGAGAACAGACGGCAGCTCTTCGCCACGAAGTCCTGCATCAAGATGCAGCCAACATGAATTAATCTGCTCGAACACTTCTCGCGTCAAATACTCTCGTACCGCCTTGGCATTCTCTCTTGCGTTATGAATTGAAGTCACAACCGAAATCGCATTTTTCGTGCCCAGCAAAAACGAATGCATGCCAGCTTGCATTGCCTTATCAACATCTGCAAACGGCTTGTCTTGTGGCGATCCGGGATACACCTTCTGGAACCCGTGCCAGAACTCAATCGCATCACTCGGCGCGAGCCCTCGAATTTCAACTGTCAATTGCTCGGCCACAAACAGGTTGCGGCACAAGTTGGCGGAACGTTCAAGGTATCGACCCATCCAGTAGATATTTTCGGCTGATCGAGCCAACATCGCACTCATGGAACCAGCTCCTCGGCCAAGACCCATGTGTCCTTACTCCCACCACCTTGCGAAGAGTTGACCACATAAGAGCCCTCCTCCATTGCTACGCGGGTCAGACCACCGGGCAATATCTGGATCGTTTCGCCGTACAACGCGAATGGCCGCATATCGACACGCCGTGGCGCAAATTCATTACCGACCCACGTTGGGTGGGACGAGAACTCAACCAGTGGCTGCGCGATATATGCCTCGGGGTGCGCATTGAACTTCGTCGCAAAGTCCGCGATCTCTTGCTTCGAAGAAGTTGGCCCAACCAACATGCCGTATCCACCAGCCCCATCTGTCAGCTTGACGACCAGCTCTGAGAAGTGATCGCGGATATATGCAGCATCGTCTTTACGCCGGCCAATGTAGGTGTGCACCTGCGCGAGCTTCGGTTCTTCGTCGAGGAAGAACCGCACAAGATCAGGCATGTACGGATAGATCGACTTGTCGTCAGCCACGCCAGCTCCAGGGGCATTGGCGATGGTTATGTTTCCTGCCCGCCACGCATGAATCAGGCCAGGCACGCCGAGCAAGCTTTTTGAGTTGAACACAACAGGATCGATGTACTCATCATCAACCCGGCGGTACAACACATCGACCCGCTGACGACCACGCGTCGTTCGCATCGAGACTTGGTCGTTTTCAACAATCAAATCGCGGCCCTCGACAAGCGGCACGCCCATTTCTCGAGCGAGAAAAGAATGCTCAAAGTAGGCACTATTGTTCAGGCCCGGCGTCAAAACGGCAACAGAGGGCCGCTCGCGACCGCGAGGGGCTGCAAACTTCAACGTCTCCAGCAACATGTGCGGGTATCTATCGACAGGACGAACGCCATAGTTTGCAAACAGTTCTGGGAAGACCCGCGTGAGCAGATTTCGGTTCTCCAATACGTATGACACGCCACTGGGACATCTGCAGTTGTCTTCGAGCACTAAGAAGCCGCCCTTGTCATCGCGAAGCAAGTCAATGCCTGCAATGTGGGTAAAAATGCCATGCCGAGGCCTTGTCCCAACAAGTTCACGCCGAAAATCACTGCGAGAGAGCACCAAGTCAAATGGCACAATGTCTTCGCGCAGGCAACGCTGATCTCCGTAGACATCCTCTAGAAAGAGGTTCAATGCGGTGACGCGCTGAATCAAACCTGCCTCAAGCACCTTCCACTCGTCGGAGCCGATGATCCTGGGAACAAAGTCGAATGGGAAGATGCGTTCGGTCCCCTCGTCTTCGCCATACACCGTGAAGGTAATGCCCTGATTGACAAGCGACACCTCCTGCATGCGTTCACGGCGACACACTTCTGCGTCGTCCATTCGAGACAATGTCTTAATAACAGAGCTATAGAGACCTCGAGCCGCATCGTCACTTGCGAGCGCCTCGTCATACCCCTTCTCTGCCGCTTTCCACGATCGTGTCATAGATTGCAATCGTAGCATGCCAGAAACCAAAATCGGCAAACATCAGGGAATTGGTCGCCCATGGGGATCCTTGTCTTGATCTCCAACCACAGCTGCGAGATCCTTTGCAATTCCAGGATCACTCACATGCTCAAGTCGCTCAGCCGCCGAATGGAGATGACTTGATGGGATGCTGGTGCGGCCAGCCAGATACGTTTCCCACAAACGGTGTGCCCGAACAAGACTACGAGCTTCGACCCGGCCAGCTTCGGTCAGACGCCACTTCCCTTCTTCCACTCGAGCTAGCAATCCCCTGCGTATACGCGCCAGCACACCCGAGAGCCTCTTGGGGCCAATCCGTACATCTGAGCGGAGGAGTTCTTCAATAGCATGCCGATTGGTTGAGAGGGATCGCTCCTCGAGCCGAAATAACAGCCCAAGAACGTCCTCGATGGCAATGCGTTGTCCATCTCGCCGGGCACGCCATTTTCTCGCAAGCACGCCCCGGCCTGGCGAGACGAGCGCCGCAATCAAGAATAGTACAGATGCAGCAACAGCCATCATCCCCGCTGAAGACGTGTCCAAGTCCCGGCCCACAATCCAGCCCGGCACTGTGATTGCGGCAAGATGCCCGCTTACAGCCGCGACTGCGCCGAGCACGATAGCCCACACAATGACCCATTTCATGCTGCGTGTAAGAAGCAGCGCAGTCGCCGCAGGCGCAACAAGCAAGGCTACCGTGATAATGCTACCCACCGCCTCAAAGCATGCTACGCATGTCGCAGCGGTCAAGACCATCAATCCATAGTGCACCCACTTTGCTGAAAAACCCTGAGCAGTTGCGAGTTCTGGATCGAAGGAAGTCGCAAGAATCTCTTTGTAGAGCATCAACGAAACCAACACATTGAGCGCGAAGACGATCACCAGCGGCCCCACCATGCGAGGGATTTCGAATCCTCCAAGGTCAACGGAGTCGAGCGGCGCTAACTCAATTGCCCCGTACAACACACAGTTCGCATCAAGGTCAACAGAGTCGGCGGTTTGGACAATCAAGAGCAGACCAAGAGAAAAGAAGGCCGTAAACACAAGTCCCATAGCAGCGCCGCGCTCAACGCGGCCCCACCGATGCACGAGTTGCGTCAAGACTGCTGCCAGAATGCCAGACACAGCGGCCCCAACAAACATCCAGCCGCCTGATCGGCTTCCACTGATCAAGAAGCCAATCGCAATTCCAGGAAGGACCGCATGTGAAATGGCATCACCCATCATCCCCATGCCCCGAACAACCAGCCACGATCCAGGCACCGCGCAGCACGCCGCGACGAGCACGCCAATCACCATGATCCAGCCGTCGTACTCAAGGGTCATGCGTTGCCTCGGAGCGGATGGGGGCTTTGAGGAGTTCCCGGTTCGCCCGCTAGGGCATGTTCCAATTCAGCGACAAGTTCTTCCCCAAGAACATGTTCAACAAAGTCTGCGTCACGGTCAACATGAGAGGCCGCAATATCAGCATGCCGAATAAGAAATAGCTCCCAGAGCCGGTGATTACGCAGCACGCGATCTGCCTTGATTTGGCCG
>CAVOCO010000068.1:0-6425 GCA_963694215.1 Phycisphaerae bacterium | reverse complement strand
GAAGGCGTCGCCATTGCTTGCTGGGCTTGCCAGCTCGATACCGCCTACTTCTTCTTGCGCGGCGAGTATCGACACCAAGCCGACACGATGCGGAAGGCCATCAAGGAAGCCTATGAAATGGGCGTCTTTGGACCACAGGGCTTGCTCAAGGGTGCCGTTAACTTCTCGGTCGATTGCCACCTGCACCGAAGCGCTGGCGCATACATCTGCGGGGAAGAAACGGCATTGCTCGAAGCCATCGAAGGCAAGCGAGGGTGGCCGCGCATCAAGCCACCGTTCCCGGCGGTCAAGGGGCTCTTCGGCCGACCAACAATTGTCAACAATGTCGAAACGCTATGCGTCGTTCCGCACATCATTGAACGCGGTGCCCAGTGGCACACAAGCATCGGTGTCGAGTCAACGATTGGACAGCCCGCGTCATTTGGCACCAAACTCGTTGGAATCTCCGGGCACGTGAACCGCACCGGCGTCTATGAGGTGGGCCTTGGGGCATCAATCAAAGACATTGTTGAAAGCAGCGACTACTGCCAGGGCATCAAAGGTGGCCGAGCGTACAAGGCATCTATCCCTGGCGGCGTGAGCATGGGCGTGCTCGACTCCAGCGAATTTGGCGCCGAGCTCGACTTTGACATCGGCCGCAAGTACGGCATCATGGGCCTTGGCACAGCCTGCCCAATCATGTTTGACGAAGGCACTGACATGGTAATGGTGGCCCGCAACATCGCTCGGTTCTTCAAGAACGAATCCTGCGGACAGTGCACACCCTGCCGAGATGGCTCGCAGTGGATCTACAAACTGCTGCTCAAGATTGAGCGCGGCGAAGGCAAGGCGAGAGATCTCGATCTGCTCACCGAAGTCGCCGGATCAATGGGCTCTATGCCCGGCACCACCATTTGCGGCCTCGCCGATGGCACAAGCTGGGCCACAAGGACCCTTGTGGAAAAGTTCCGCTCAGAATTCGAAGCTCGAATCGCCCCCACGGCTGCTACGGCAGCGGTTGGGTCTTCATCCTGACCTTTCAGTTGGCCCGGCCATGCTTCGCCGGGTAGGCTAGAACCCCTATTAGACTTGTTAGAGGAGATGCGAGCGCCACTTTTCGGCGACGCTACGGAATACACCGATGAATACCGCATGCACCGCGCAGCCAAGCCGAAGCTGTGACGACCAAGACGAGCCCGGCTCGTCGGCCGAGGGCGACGTTCTCTCTAAACGGACGCTTCGCCCCGCACCAGAACCTATTGACATCACACTGAGTTCGACGCTCATTAGCGACGAGCGAATAGCTGCGTTACGCACCAAAGTATGCGCAATTCTTACGCACCTCCCACGATCGGCGGCTCGGGTAAGCATCTCTGTCATTCACGACGAGGCCATGATTGAGCTTCACACCACGTGGCACAATCTGAAGACCACCACCGACGTCATTACATTTGAGGCAAGCACCAAGGGACCACTCGAAGTTGATATTGCCATATGCCTTGACGAGGCCAATCGAGCGGCAGCCGACCACGCGCATTCTCCAGACGACGAACTCTTGCTCTATATCGTGCACGGGCTTCTTCATTGCTGCGGATACAACGACCATGACGACGATGCGTCGGCTCGAATGCATACCGAGGAAGATCGCCTGCTTGCTGCAATTGGCCACGATGCTGTATACGCGCCGCGGAGGCCACGCCAATGACAACATTGCTTGCACTCATAACGTTGAGCGTCGCGTGTTGGTTCGCCGCGCTTGAACGCGCAGTCCGCAATGGGCCACGCAGCGAACTTGACGAGTATCTCGAGAAAACGGGCCGCGGAACACTCGCAGCCCACCTTGATGTTCGCATCGATGGAGCCGGCGATATCCTCGCACTGGCAGCTCGGTTTCTTCAAGTGCTCTTTCTCGCCGTCTGGGCCACCGCCATTGCAGGCTGGAACCCCTCAGAAGATCCAAATTGGACTAGACAGCTCGTTGTCGCGGGCATTTCAGCCGCCCCACTGCTCTGGATCTCGAATTCAATCATTGCACCGGCCATTGCAAAATGGGCTGGTGGCGATCTGCTCCGCGGATGCCTGTGGGTTGTACGAATTGCCGCAGCAATCTCACCCACCTTGTCTTGGGTGTCTGCCTTTGTCAACGAGGTCATCAAACGGCTCAGTGGCGCAACGCTACAACACAACAACCGAACGAACGATGCCGAAGCAGAAGTGCTTCGCAGCATTGAGGCCAAGCAACGCGAAGGCGGACTCGCTGTAGGCGCGAAGGCGCTCATTGAAAATGTGTTTGACTTCACCACAACGGACGTGGGCGAAGTTATGACCCCCCGAACTGATATTCAAGGCATCGAAATAACCGACGATCTCGGTGTTATTCGGGCTTTCATCCTGACCGCTGGCCATTCTCGCATTCCTGTCTTTGAAGAAGACCTCGACCACATCGCCGGCATCCTGTACGTAAAAGATCTCATCCCATTCCTTGGCGAGGATGCTTCGGGGTTTGAACTTCGCCCGCTCCTGCGAAGGCCGATCGTCATTCCAGAAACCAAGCCCGTAGCGGACTTACTTGCTGACTTCCAACAAGCAGAAGTGCATATGGCGATTGTCGTTGACGAGTACGGTGGCACAGCAGGCCTGGCCACTATTGAAGACGTCCTTGAAGAAATTGTGGGCGAGATCTACGACGAACACGAGGGTAATGATGATGAAGACGAGCCCGTCTTGATCGAGGTCAACGAGGGCACGTGGGAAGTCGATGGCAGATTCCACATTGATGACTTTAATGAGGCGACAGGCGCCGCCCTTCCTGAAGATGACGAGTACGACACGGTCGGCGGCTGGTTTACCGCCTGTCATGGCCATGTGCCTGCCTCTGGTGAATCCCATGTGGAAGGTGCCCTTGAGTTTAAAGTCCTTGAAGCCGAGCCGACTCGCGTCATCAAACTGCGTGTTCATCGCTTGGACTGATCACCCCGAGGCCGATGAGCGGTATCCTGACCAGCCGAATGACCACTCAACCATGCGAACTCCGCGCGGCCAACGAGGACTTCCTCGCAGAAGCCGCCACCATCAAACTCGGCGGCGGCGATAAGGGCATTGCCCGCCAACATCGTCACGGCCGCCTTACTGCCCGCGAGCGTATTGAACATTTAGTAGATCCAGGTGGACACCATTTCGAATGCGGTCTTTTCGCAGCGTGGGGCATGTACACCGAGTACGGCGGCGCTCCGAGCGCGGGTGCTGTTACGACAATTGCTCCCGTTGGCGGTCGCCTCTGCATGATTGTGGCGAATGACGCAACAGTCAAAGCCGGTGCCTTCTTCCCGATGACCTGCAAGAAGATCATCCGCGCCCAAATGATTGCCTATCGCGCAAGGCTCCCATTGATCTACCTCGTCGACTCAGCAGGTGTCTTTCTTCCACTTCAAGAAGATGTGTTCCCAGACACCGATGACTTTGGCCGCATCTTCCGAAACAACGCTGTCATTTCAGCGGCGGGCATTCCACAGATCGCTGCCATTATGGGCAACTGCGTGGCGGGTGGCGGATATCTGCCAGTGCTTTCGGATGTCATCCTCATGACCGAGGGCAGCGGCCTCTATCTCGCTGGTCCGGCACTTGTGAAAGCGGCCATTGGTCAAGAGGTCGATAGCGAAGAGTTGGGCGGCGCTGAAATGCACGCGGCAATTTCAGGCACAGTCGACTTCCGCGAGAAGGACGACCAATCATGCCTCAAACGACTCCGAGACATCATGCTCGCTGATATGAAAACGCCCCCGATGCAGGACTCGCCAATTGAGGCCGCGCCTGCTGCGAATTCGGCCGATGCGATTTACGACGTGTTCTCTGCGGACCCCCGCGATCAATACGACGTTGTCGAGCTACTGGATAGCGTTGTCGATGAACACTCGTGGAATGAATACCGATCCGAGTTCGGCGGCTCTATCGTCTGTGGATACGCCAGAATTGACGGCTGGCCATGCGGCATTGTTGCCAACCAACGCAAACTGACAGATCGTGTCATGCCGGGTGGGAAGGACGGCCCCTCTCGCGCCATGAACATGCCAGCAGTGGTGTACGTGGAGAGCGCGGACAAGGCCGCTCGGTTCATCATGGACTGCAATCAGAAGCACATTCCAATCATCTTTGTTCATGACACCACTGGGTTCATGGTTGGCCGCGACAGCGAGCAAGCGGGCATCATTCGAAGTGGCGCCAAAATGGTAAATGCCATGAGCAATAGCATTGTGCCAAAGATCAGCCTCATCACTGGCGGCTCGTATGGCGCAGGAAACTACGCCATGTGTGGCAGAGCCTTTGACCCCTTCTTTACACTCGCATGGCCAAGTAGTCGGTGCGCGGTCATGAGCGCCCAAAGCGCAGCGGGCACGCTTCTTCAAATCGATCTCGCAGCAAGAAAACGACGCGGCGAAGAAATTGATGAAGTGGAACGAGCGCAGCTCCTCGAAGCGATCACTTCCTCCTACAACGAACAACAAGACATCCGATACGGCGCCGCCCGAGAGTGGGTCGATCGCATCATCGAGCCCCACGAAACCCGCAATGAGCTCGCAGCGGCCTTGCAAATCGCCTCTACCTTCCCAATTGAAGGTCCGTATCGCACCGGCGTCTTGCAAACCTGATCGATGACATCACGCGTGCATCTTGAAGGCCGACCTATCGTCATCACCGGTGGAGGCACTGGCATTGGCGGCGCAACTGCCATTGCCTGCAATGCCGCCCGGATGCCTGTGGTTATTGCGGGCAGGCGTCCTGAACCACTGCAAGCCATCTTTGATCAGCTCGACAACGCCCTTGTTGTTCAGGTTGATGTGACCGATCCTGATCATGTACACATCCTGCTTGATGCAGCTGAAGAGGCATTTGGGCCGCCATGGGCAGTCTTGGCAAATGCGGGGCATGGACTCGACCGTACAGCGCATGGCACCAGCCTCGAGGCCATGCGAGAGATCTTTGAAACCAACTTCTTCTCAACTTATCTGCTTCTTCAAGAAGCTGCCAAGCGCATGATCTCGCACAACCAGGGCGGTCATCTTTTGGCAACCGCTTCATGCGTGTCGAAGTTCGCGCCGCCCTACCACGGCGCCTATGCCGCAACAAAGGCAGCCCAAGACTTGTTCTGCCAGGCGATGCGGATTGAACTCGCCCCGGTTGGCATTCATGTCTCCACCGTGCATCCGGGCACAATCGTGACCGACTTTTTCGATGTCTCGGCAAGTCTGAGTGGTCGGGCCGGCACACGCAGCGGAATCGACCACACACCAAAGATGTTTCAGCAGACCCCGGAACGAATTGCCGCAGCTATTGTGAAATGTCTCGCTCGCCCCGTACCCGAAGTCTGGACGAGCAAGTTGATCCGCCTCTCTGCGGCGGTTCGCACATGCTTCCCAAAATTGCTTGATCGCTCGATGCGAAAAATGCTGGAAGCTGACCGCCTCCATTCTGAGTGATCAGTCGACCCACGGCCGCACGTCGACAGACCATCCTTCGCCGGGTTCCTCAATTGAAAGAAGCGACGCAGGCTGCTCAGGCAGTTGCTCATGGGCCTTCATGCCCGTGAGTCGAATCCGCCTGGCATCGCCATTAATTTCGGTAGCAACAACACCGATCGGCCACCACGTGGCCTGGTCATACCACAACTCAATGGTGGTCCAATCCAGCGCTTCAATTGTTCCTTCATGTGGCACCAAGCGAAGACCGATCGGCGATCGCTCGTCATTCTTTGATACAACAAATGAATCGGGCGCATCGGATATCAAAGTGACTGTGAATCGCTTCAACACTTCATCCCGCTTCTGCCCAATCGGCAACGGAAACGGACCACCAAGTCGCATGGGATCTGCATGATCGCCTGGGGCTACGATTTGTCGTTTGATAAATTGCTTGGAGGCATCGTCGCACTCCACCAGCCAGCTGCCATCAAAGATGATTCGCTTTGACTCTTGTCGGCGGCGGCGGTTCACAATGCGGGTGTCAAAGTCAACTGCAAGCCGTGTGGGCTTCTGATCGCGGGCGTCAAACACAATGGTGCCGACGCGAAGTTCCTTACTTCCAAGTAGCGCGTCATCCTTGCGGTAAGCCACGGCGGCGGTAAAGGCCTGCAGGTCGTCGCCTGCGTCTTCTATAGACTGAAGCGCGGCATCAACAGGACTAAGCACGACCAGCGGCGCCGAGACATCAGCAAAGAATGCAACAACTGCAAGAATAAAGAAGGCGATCATCTAGTGTTGATCCTTGGCGCCTGATCCCTGAGAAGCAAGGAGCGCGACCACATGAACTTCAATAGCCCGACCTTCACCAATTGCATCAACACCCTCATGCGTCTTTCCCTTTAGATTGACCTCGCCGGATTCGCATCCAAGAAGAGTCGCGATGCGGTCGATCATTTCAGCTTTGCGAGGCCCGATCTTGGGACGCTCGCA
>CAVOCO010000067.1:0-6578 GCA_963694215.1 Phycisphaerae bacterium | reverse complement strand
ACAATCGTGGTGTTCCACGCGCCGCCAGCCGCGGTCACCCAGCCGGTCACCAGGAATGGAAACATTGCTGGAGCTTCTACACGACGGAGTCGCGCCCACCACCCAAGCCGATAGGTACGTGACATTTCAGTAAGTTCTGCGGGAATGGAGGACGCGCCTCCCATTGCATTGAACAAGATGTACCACTGGCTGCCCATCAACATCAAGAGCGGCGCTATGAACCAGAATGGTGTGCCAATACTTCCAAGCCCAACTGTGATGAGGACAAAGTAAGCAGGCGCGGGATAGGACGCCACAACTTGCACGATTGGGCCGAAGAACCCACGCAATCGAGCAGATCTTCCAATGAACAGTCCAACTGGAATTGCCCATAGCGACCCAATAATCAACACAGCAATCACGCGGCCAAATGAGCAGGCCAATCCATACAAGACATCAAGCCACCCATGATGATTCACGCTGCCAATCACAGGCAAGGGCCACATGATGTCCGATAGAAGTACGAGGCCCCAGGCCATAGCGGCAAGCACCCCGAGGCCGCTGAGCAAACGTAGCATCGGCGCAAGCCGCCATCTTCGCGCTTCACGATGTGACTTATGACGAAATGTTTTTTCAATAGTGGCAATCTGACCACGGCATACCGACCGCTGCCGAATGATGCGAATACGACGACGACGTTCACGCCGCCGCCGAAGTATCCGAACAAGTGGCGATATCCGCCATAGAGAAACCACCCAAGAACGTGGCGGCGTCTGTGACCCTTGATCTTCGATTTTAAATCGCTGCGCCCAGACGAGCAGAGGTCGAAAGAGCAACTGATCCGTGCCGACGATTAATGCAATCAATACAACACTGCCGATGGCTACGAGCGACCATTGGTGTGACTGCTGGGCTGTTGCGAGCCAAGACCCGATGCCCGGCAATCGAAAGTTCTTGTTGCCCAGGGTGAACATCTCAATGGTTGTCAAGAAGAACCAGCCGCCAGCGAACGACATCATGGAGTTGTATATCAGCGGCAGCGTTGACCCAGGCAGTTCAATCTTGAAGAACGTTCGAATCGCTCCGAGACGGTGCACTTTGGCGACTTCGTAAAGGCTTGGTGGAATACTTCGAATCGCCTGATAAAAGCCGAAGGCCATATTCCATGCCTGTCCCGTAAAGATCATGATGATGCACGCAAGTTCGAGGCCAATCTCACTGCCCGGAACTAGTGTGATGAGCGCGAGCGTGACCGGCGGCAAGAACGACAGGACAGGAATAGTTTGCAGAATGTCGAGGGCCGGAATCATCACTCGCTCAACTCGAGCGTTGTGCGCCGCAATCGAGCCCCACACCAACGTGAAGATCAGTGAGAGCACAAATGCAGCAAGGCACCGAGCAAGGCTTAGGGCCGCGTAGGCTGGCAATGCGCCAAGACTCAAGTCAATCGGGACGGCCCGATCATATGACCCGCTGACCTGCTGGCCATACAGCATCAGGACACCCAAAAAGGCCAACAGAAGCCCAACAAGCACAATATCTCCACCAACATTCGGAGTACGGCGAGAAAGCTGCGCTAGATTTCGTGCTCCAACGAGCCCGACTGCCATGCCACCTACTCCTTCCCGTTGAGGGTTCCCTTTGCCGTTGACGTTCGTTACGCTACGCGTCAAGCACCATAGGTCCACCATACAGAAGGTGGAACCTAGACGGTGAGCCGGAGTGCCCACGCTTGAAAGCCACGAAGGATCAACACCGCGCCGACCAGATCTTCGCTGAAGCGTTGGATCGCCCGCCGTCAAGCCGTGCTGCATTTATTGATTCAACCTGCGGCGAAGATGAGCAACTCAAAGAAGAAGTCAACGAGATGCTCGCGCACTATGCCTGCGCTGAGGATGCCCTCACCAAAACACGAACAACACATCGTATTTCAGGCCGGCCGGAAATCGAGCAAGTTGACATACGAACCGACACAGGCCGAACTGTGGGCACTTGCCGGCTCGATGGAAAATTACCAAACGACGGACTCTTTGAACGATGGGGCACAAAGCGACAAGATGATGGCCCCGCTGCAGTCCTCTCTCTCGCCAGGCAACGACTGTCACTCGACGATGCCCGGCAAGTCGGCCTGCATGCCGAGATGCTGCTTCGTCTCGACCACGCCGGATTGCCGCAGGTGCTTGAAGCGGGCACAGTTGATCTTGGGCGAGGGCCAGAAGCGTTCTTCTTAGTCGAACGCATTGATGGCGAGCCGCTTGCCGATTCGCGGGCCACTTCCACCGGTGATCTCCGCCGCCGTATCGAGCACCTCATCCCACTGTGCGAGGCCTTGCAGGAACTGCATTTCCATGGTCTCTTTCATGGCCGCTTGACTCCGTCGCGAATCATCACACAGGACAAGGGCGAATGGCGACTTTCCGACCCGGGGCTGCTCGCGTCGCTTGCCCGGGCAATTCCAGACAGCGCGGCTGCGGAGAAACTACGAGACTACGGCGGCGCACCTGAACGGCCTGTCATATCGCCACTCTCACTGGATGGACGCGTCGACGTCTATGACCTCGGTCGCCTTCTACACAGTTGGATTGAAGGCCATGAAGGATCGCTTGCTGTTGAACTTCGCGTCATTGCGAATCGAGCAACCTCCCACGACCGCCAAGATCGGTACCGTAGCGCAGGCGAGTTGAGAGATCACCTCAGCACGGTCCTCACACCAACTACGCATGATGGTGATCTTGGTGACTCACTTGGGGGGCTCAAGTCAATGGCTGCTACGATTCTCATCGCAGTCACTGCCGTGGCCGCTTTCGCCCTCGGAGTCGCCCTCGATGGTTGGTTGTTTTAGAGCGAATGCCGCCCCCGGCTCCTGCCGGACCCAGACCTGCATGCAAAGAAGAACCCGCCGATACGCGGGGACGTAGCGGCGGGCTTCAAGTTCTCTGTAAGAAGCCTGGCAACCCTAAGTAGCCTGACTCCGAGATTCACAGCCGAAACGCAGTCAGGCGCGACGACGGCGACGGCCAGCGAGGCCAGCGAGGCCCAAGAGGGCCACAGCCCCTGGAGCAGGAATGGCCAACACGTCAATCGCAACTGCGTCGAGGCTTGAATGTGCGCCAGCGGTCTGGAACAGAACACCGATCTCTCGGATGTCAGCCGTGACCGACGACAAATCAAAGGCATAACTCACGTTGGCAATCATGCCAATTCCGCCACCGAAATCGACCTCTTCCAAGTAGTTGTATGAGACATCGGCAAACAACACGCCTATTGCGCCATCCGCAATCCCATCCGTCCAGGCGAGAACGACTTGGTCGTACAACAATTCGGTGCCGTGCATCGAAATGTTGGCAACAACTTGCTGAACGTCTGAGGCGGCGTAGACATAGCCATGGACATTCAGCGGCCCGCCAAACCCGTAGATATTGCCCTCGGTGCTGACGATAGCTCCGCTACTGAAGTTGAACAGGGCCGCATCGCCAGATGGGAATGCCTCATTGGTTGGTAAGTTTGGACCGGTAGCTGCCGAAGCAGATGTGAAACTTTGCCACTCATACAAACTGCTGTTGGCATCGCCTCTCCACGAGGGAACATCTTCCACGACAAAGCCGGCGACAGCGGGACTTGCGCCAACAATTGCAGTCAATAGTGCAATAGAAACATTGTTCATTGTGTTCTTTCTTCCTGAGCCGCGGTGGGCTCTGTTCTTTCTTCCTGAGCCGCGGTGGGCTCTTCTCTATGAATCTTCAAAAATCCCAGGCACTAATGACGCTCAATAGGTCATCAACATCAACCGTGCCTGAGCCATTTCCATCTGCCACGCAGCACGGGCAAGGCCCGAAGGCCTCGAGTGTCGCAAGCAGGTCTTCAACATTAACCTGTCCATCATTCGTCACATCACCAGACACCCCGGTCGGCGGATTCACTTCAATGCTCATCTGCACCGACGCAGCCGAGGCCACGCCAAGATCAACAAGAACGTTCTCTTTCAGAATCCAGTCGGGGTAGTTGTTGTCTCCGCCGGATCCCGGTTCAGACGCAGGGTGAAGCGAGGTCACCATGAACTCAATAAGACCATCGGAAAGTCCGCTGCGAAGGTAGCACTGCACCTCAGGATTATCCACATCAACAACAAATTCCAGCGTTGAGTAGGCCGGAATCAGTTCGCCGGGCTGCACATCTTGAGCGACTCCCACACCCCAGTAGTTGGGCTCAAACTCGTCCGTCAAGTTGTTGGAGATGTCACGTACGTCACCAAACTGGTCAAAATCAAAGGGGAAGCAATTTCGGACACCCGGTGCCATTGCCTCGCCAAATTCGCCATTTTCTCCAAAGGACCACGGGGTCCACCCATTCCGAAAGCCCACTCCAGAAATGTGTGTTGGCCGACCCACGTCCCCATCCAACGGACCATCAGGAACATACGTGCTCCAAAGATCCGTCGACGGGTCATAGGGAATGTCGGCCGACGAAATGGACAACTCAACAGTGCAGTACAGAACCCGATAGGCGGACGCTGGATAGCCAACTTCGATCTCACTGCCCGTGATAAACCCAAGCAGTACCTGCCCGTCGCGATCATCAAACGGGTAGCCGCTCTGGTAAGCGCTGAAAGTTGACCCTACGCCGCGCCCGCCTGGATTGGTATTGAACGCATAGTTCCAGCGATCAAAATCGGGGCTAAGAAGCTGGTACTCGACAGGACTCACGGCAAGTACGGTCATGGCTATCAGTGTGAGCATCAGGGCCATCTCCTCATCTGGGCAACTGGGCTGACAACTCTACTTGAGAATGAGTTGCAATACCAGTGACAATTCGGACAAAGTGGTCAACTTGTACCTAAGTCACCTTTCCAAAGTAAATTAGCCACTCGACTGCAGATCTTCAACAATGAAAAACGTGGATTCGCACTCTGATCGATTCTGCCGGCCGGGTCACAGCCAATCTGGACATAGGTGCCAACATCGGAAAATGTTCTAACTGAGCTACTGGCTGGACAACCATAGGTAGGAATGAGTTGCAGTAGCAATGAGAACCCAGATAAACTTTTCACCTTCGAGCTAAGTCGTACACTAGAAGTAAATTAGCCCATCGACTGCAGCTCTTCACCAATCCAAATTAGTTGATTCACCCTCTGATCGGATTGAAGGTCGTGGCAGAGCGGACGTGCTCTGGACGTGCGAAGATAGGGAAAAATTCACACTGAGCTACTGACTGGACAACTATTTATTGAGAATGACTTGCAAGAGCAACGCCAGTCTGGATATGCTTGTCGAAGTCTGGCCAAATGAGCCGCTCAAGCTAAATCAGCCCTTCGACTAGAGATCTTCGCCAATGCAAAAACGTGGGTTCACCCTGATTGAATTACTGGTTGTGGTCGCCATCCTTGGCATCCTCGCTGGCATCATCCTACCCGCGACCCAATCTCTTTCCCAATCCGCATCTACGACCCTCGAACGCGCCGCGGCTCGCGGGCTCGTCGGAAGCTGGCGACAGTGGAGCATGGATCACAATGGTCGCTTGCTTCCAGGACAGCTCGATCTAGCCGCCCCACTCTCAGCAAGCGATTCTCCAGTGGTCTTCAATGGAACGGCGATTCCAGAAATTGCAAGACGTCGCTGGATCTGGCAAATCATTCCCTATCTAGATGACCCTGTTGCCTCACTGTGGATCAATGATCAGCGCGGATTCTGGGAACGCAACCTGCAAAACGCGAGCGACCCCGCCACGGCGGTCTATCTCACCACGCTGCACCCGTCGTTCGGGCTCAATACCGATTTTCTTGGCGGGCGTCAGTCTGAGGCGTGTGACACGTGGACTCTCACACAGTTCATTCAGTCGCAAGACGATGGCGCGCAACCACTCTATAGCGATTCAATCGCTCGCATTCGAAGACCGTCAGACCTCGTTGCGTTTGCATCAAGCCGAGGCTCCTTGCAAGATGGAACAGCCACACAAACGATTGAAGGGCATTGGCGTATTGCCCCGCCATTCAAGCCGGCATCTGGGGGAAGCGCCCCGCGGTGGGACATCAACAGCGACGGCCAATTCATCGCTCCAACTGAAGGCACCAACCCTGAAAATACAGGCGGCTTCCTTTCGCCCCGCAACGGAAAACGCATTGTCATCGCTGCCCCAGACGGACATGTCAACCTCGAACCCTTCGATGCATTAGGCAGCATGCGGCGATGGGCCGATGCCGCCACCAGCCCGCACTGGGCGCCCAGTTTGCCATAGTTCACTGAGTCGAAGATCCAATGCACAGAGATCGCCTGCTTTGCTGCGATCTTTAGCGTTCTCCTGCTCTCCGCGCCTCGGATGTGATGACCGTATTGACTGGGTCATGCCATGCACAACACCTGCAAGGCCGTGGAATTACTGCCGGGAGAATCCCATGTACCATGTGTGAATCTTAGAGGAGTTTCCCCATGGCCATGTTGTTGCTACTTATCGGACTCGTTGCTGCAGTTGCCCTTTTTGGATGGGCTTTTTCATCCCCAAGCCCAGCCATAAAAGTTGGCGGAGCGATCGCTGCGCTCGTGGTGCTCTTTCTGTTTGTGCTGATTAGTTCCATTCGGCACGTCGGTGAAACCGAAATTGGAATT
>CAVOCO010000066.1:0-6598 GCA_963694215.1 Phycisphaerae bacterium | reverse complement strand
GGCAACCCGCAGAGCGTGCTCGATGGTGATCTCGACGGTTTCATCGACGCTGAACTTCAGCGTCGCCGTTCCGAACGCGGCTGATCAATCAGCAGCCCCGCGCGACATTACCGCCGGTGAGAATCAGACCAATACGGCTACCGCTGGGCAGCGGGCAGTCGTCGGATAAAGTGGCCGCCAGTACCGTCGCGCTGCTTGGCTCAACGACGCACTTGGCACGCTCCCACAAAAGAGTCATGGCTGCGCTAACGTGATCATCGCTGACGCGCACAATGGTCTCAAGATGTGAAGACAGGATGGACCAGGTGAGTTCACTAAGGCTCGTCAGGAGCCCGTCGCACATTGTGTCCGGCGCCGTTTGAGCAATGAGTTGGCCCGCTTCTAGCGAACGGGCAGCATCATCTGCTCCAGTCGGCTCGGCGCCGATGAGCCTCACATTCGGGTCAATCGCCGCAGCGGCGATACATGTTCCAGACATCAAGCCCCCACCACCGATCGGCGCCACAATGGCATTGAGATGCTCGACTTGATCAAGCAGCTCAACTGCAGCAGTGCCTTGTCCAGCAATCACACGAGCATCGTCATAAGGATGAATGAATGTTGCGCCGGTATCTGTCATCACTGCGGCTGCCGTCGTCTCGCGTGCTTCCAAAGTTGGTTCACATGAAATGACGGTCGCGCCATACCCAACAACAGCATCACGCTTGACTGCAGGCGCATTTGATGGCATGACTATCCATGCTGGAATGCCATAATCACGTGCCGCGCGGGCGAGTGCCTGCGCGTGGTTTCCGCTTGAGTGCGTACACACGCCGCGTTCTGCCTGGGCCTTTGATAAGGACATTACTGCGTTGCTGGCCCCTCGAAATTTGAAGGCGCCAACCCGCTGCAGATTCTCGCACTTGAAGAACAACTGATAGCCGCTTATCTCATCAAGCGTTGCGCAGGTTATCACTGGAGTTTTGTGAATAACGCCGCGAATACGCTCATGCGCATCGCGAATCTCTTCGATTCTGGGCGCTATACGCATCAGGTTGTACCAAAGACTCGCCGCATCGCAAGAAGAGTTGCCGCATCTGTAGGCGAGGCATCTGTTGAAATCGACAAGTCAAGCACCTGTACGACATTGTCGGCAACCATGGTACGTGTCGTGTGTTTCGCTTCATCGACCTTGGCGGCTGTCCGCGCATTCTCTTCGTTGCTCACACTGCTCGTCAGCTCGACATAGGCCGCAATGGCACCACCTGGATTTGCAATGAAGTCTGGAATGACATCAATACCACGCTCGTGCAGCGCCACTCTTGCGGCCGCCGTGCATGGATTATTTGCGCCTTCAACAACATATTTCGCATGAAGTCGCGGGACATTATTCGTGTTGATTACATCCTGCACCGCGCACGGGAAGAGCAAGGGCTCATCGCCATAGAGCACGGCGTCAAGAGGAAGATGTTCATGTCCGTCACGATCCAGATGCTCTTTGATTGCCATGAAGTCCATCACGACCACATCGTCCAACAACGCGCCACTCAAAGGCTCTTTAAGCCGCCACGTGCCACCAATTCGCGGATCGCTCAGTGTCGTCACCATGCCGCCAAGATCTGTGTAGTACCGAGCAACAGCTGCGCCCATCGCGCCAAGTCCTTGAACGGCTGCAGCTGTCCCTCCGATGTCTTGGCCGCGATGCTTCAGCAATGTTGCCCCAGCCACTGCAACGCCAAGACCCGCGATCCCTTCACTGTCGTAGTCGGTACCGCCCATTTCAACCGTCTTACCGGTAAAGCAGGTCGTTGATCCAAGTTCATCACATGCCCACAGACAGTGCGATGGGTCACCACCCAAGTCGTATCCCAATCCGCCCCACGGACCGCCGTTCTCTTGAAGAAGCGGCGATACCAAGGTGACGAAGCGGCGATACTTCTCTTCGAACCCAGCTGCTCGCGGGTCAGCGCATAACCCGGATTTCGCGCCGCCAAGCTGCAAACCAGCAGCAGCGTTCTTGAGCGATTGCGTACGAGCAAGACGGCCTATTTCATCAATTGTGACCGTCGGCGTAATCCGCGTCCCGCCCTTGCCAATCCGGCCGAGCGGCCCACCCATCGCATTGAGAGTGGTCCACACAACCACATATCCCTCAACGTCAAGATTTGGATCGCGAACCGTCAACCACAGTTCGGGCTCAAGCGACTCAAAGCGAGCCTGGAGCTCATGTAGTTCCCTGAGAAATCCTGTCGCATCACTCATTGAATTCAGCTCTCTGTAGCGCGAAGATATACAGCCCACGCGGGCAAGATATTTCGCAGCACGAAGGTCCGCCGCTGTGCCATGGGCTCGGCGAGCTTGTCTAAGAACTCACGGTGGGATTTGGCGTGCTTTTTCCATGGCCCAGGCACGATGCACCGCATGGAAGGGAAGCCAGCGTACTCAAAGAATGCCAGCGTTCCACCAGGGGCAAGTAAATCAACCAACTGCTGCAGAATTCGCTCGGCCACATCAGGTGGGAACGTATTGAATGGAAGACCACACACGACAGTCGTATAAGACTGTTGTAATTCAGCATCTTCAATACTCTGCTCGATCACATGCGCGGACCGATCATCATTCCGCTCAGACCATGGTCCAACTATTTGGCTGCGGAGGACTTTGCAGAATTCAGGGTTCAGTTCAACAATGTCGGCCATGCCGCCCGGACTCAAGCGATCCAGAATCTGCCTTGTAAAGGCACCTGTTCCTGCACCGACTTCAAGCACTCGGTCAAGTTGGCCGTCAACACCGATCGTGTCAGTAATTGCACGGGCCAGTTGACGACCGGAAGCAGCGATAGCGCCAACTTCCTTTCGTTTACGGACAGCTTCAATCAGAAAGAGACCCATATCGCCAACAAATCAGGCCGAAGCCTTGCACGCTGTTGTTGACGCTTCGGACTGCGTCACCAATGCGTCAAATGTAGCTGGATCTTCAATGGCGATCTGGCTGAGCATCTTGCGGTTGAGCAGGATGCTGGATTTGCTCAGACCATTCATGAATCGGCTGTACCGCGTACCGCGCATTCTGCACGCTGCAGAGATGCGAGTGATCCACAAGCGCCGGAAATCTCGACGACGATTGCGGCGATCGCGATACGAGAATTGACCAGCACGAAGCAATGCAACCTTGGCCTGCTGCTTGTGGCGGTGCTTGGTTCCCCAGTACCCGCGGGCTGCCCGAAGAATTCTTTTTCTGGCCTTTACGGTGGCCGAACCTTTGCGAACGCGTGGCATGATTATGCTCCTCGCCTGATTCGGGGGGCCGGCTCATCCGACCGCTTCACCCGACATCAGATCGTGTGTTTCGTACTCAGTCCTCTGGGGACTCAGTGGGCTTACTTGATTTCTTCTTGCCGCCAGCCACAATTCGGCAGTGCAACATGGCCGCGGCACGCTTGACATCTGATGCATGCGCGTACTTCGCCTTGCGGTAGGACCGCATCGTCTCACCAGACTTGTGACTTCGCAGATGGCCGCTAAATGCCGGCTTAGACTTTACGCGACCAGACTTGGTGAGCCGGACTCGCTTGAGGAGTCCCTTGTTTGGCTTGTTCTTCGGCATCGATCGGCTCCTGAGTGTGATGCCCCGTTCAAGGGGCAAGCCGCGTAGTCTAGACGAGCCGGGATTCTGAATCAAGGTGTGAAGGAAAACGCGAGTGATTGAACCTGCTCACCCACACCTCCATGGACCCGGAAGACCCCCTGCAGGTCAGTGAGCGAGGAAAATCTCGATCGGAGCTGGCTCTACTGCAGGATCAATCGACCAAATACAGTCGCCCTCGCAGGCTGCATTGCCAAGATCTTCAATGTGGCCATCAGCAAAGAGAGCGCTTGGCCGAGCAGTCAACCGCGGATGCGTTGAGCTTGCAGCCATCGCGGCAGCGTACTTTTGCCCGCTGAGCATCCCGGCAAGTGCCGGATTCCGATCACCAATCAAGATAACCCGAGCATCACCCAGTAGTGGCTGCTGATTCACAGACAAGGTCGCATAGGAAAATCCATGATGACCATCTGCTGGCCTGCGTGGATTTTGCATTGACTCCACGGTGCAGTGACCTTGTGACGCGACCGCGTCCAGGTCAAGCAACTGCGCATTATGGTCGCCTAAAAGATTGGCGACGGAAGAAGATGTCGCTCTGAGCGGCATGCCGCCATCGTTGGCATCTCGGAAGCCAGAAAGGCCCGCGTGCAACTCGCCAAGATTTCGATGGGTCGTTGCAGAAAATCCATTTGAACTCGCTGATGTTCCAAATGACCACAACGTCGCAGCGGCCATTGCAAGCACAGCCGCAACGGCTAAGCCCTCCGCAATGCGAAATCGAAGACCACGACCGAGCATGACGGGCTGATTGTCCATCTTCATACGGTCGCGGCGATCATCTTCTGCGCGGCCAATGCGAGCCATGGTTGCGTCGACAAGTGTTTGCTCATCTTCATCTGACAACTCTTCCGCTGGATACAGATCAAGCAACGAAAGTAGGGAAACCGCAGCTTCTACGCGTGCTCGCTCATCACCTTCGAGTGACTGCACAAGATCAGAATCAAATCCATCAGTTGCAAGACGATCGATAGCCTGTGCGTCGGCTGGTGTAATACTTGGGCGATTGTCACTGGGCTTTGTCACGCTAAGGCCCCTTGCTCGTCGTTTCCACTTTGCGCCCAAGACTGAGCGAACGAAGCGACTGCGGCATGCAACCGACTCTTGACAGTGCCAAGCGGCACCTGGAGGGTTTCAGAAATTTGGTTGTAACTCATTTTTTGGAAGTAACTCAACAAGATGATTTCACGCAAGTGATGCGGCATGCTGTCAATGGCATCGCGGACACGGCTGGCGAGCTCGGCTCGCTCAAGTCCCTCGGTGGGAACCACCGAATCGCCCTCGATAAGATCGATGATTCCGAAGCCGTCGCCATCCGATCCGATCGGTGTGGACAATGACAACGCGCGGCGACGCGACTGGCGGCGATGCCAGTCCCGAGCCTTATTGACAGCAATGGTGTATAGCCACGGCTTGAACCGCCGCGACAAGTCAAAAGTGTGAGCAGACTGATGCACCTGCAAGAACGCCTCTTGGAATACATCGTCGGCCGTGGCGCGCGATCCTGTCACGCGGGCGAGATACGGCACCAATTCACGGGCATACCGTGAGACCAGGGTCGTAAAGGCACCCTCGTCACCGGCAAGGTGGGCCTCTAGAAGGGCCTCATCGCTCTGGGTTGACACCGACTGCACGGCCGCTTGGCACTCCCTGACCGCAAGCTGCGGCCAAACCCTCATTCGTGCTCGAACCGCTTCGAGCATCACTCCGGCGATCATAGCCGAGGCGTCACGAAGAGGGCACATGGAGGCGGTGGGTTGCAATTGAAGTGCAAGCATCGTGTTGGTACACCGTTGGGGGCACGTGGGTTCACCCAAGGACCAAAAAAAAGACAATGGAAATCACGCCCTCTGCAGGTGATACCATCCCTGCCCATGGGTGTACCGATTAGCCAAATGTGGACCGTGACCAGCTACGTGCTGGGCCAGCGACTACGTGGGAACAAGAAGTACCCGCTGGTTCTCATGCTTGAGCCACTCTTTCGATGCAATCTGGCCTGCGCCGGCTGTGGCAAGATCCAATATCCCACCCACATTCTGCGAAAAGACATGCCGCTCGAGGATGCCCTTCGGGCTGTTGATGAGTGTGGCTCGCCCATGGTGTCCATTCCTGGCGGCGAACCATTGCTCTATGGCCCCATTCAAGAACTCGTCCAAGAACTGGTCAAACGCAAGAAGTACATCTATCTCTGTACCAATGCGATTCTCCTCAAGGAGAAACTCGAAGCCGGCTGGTTTAAGCCGACAAAGTACCTCACGTTCTCGGTGCATATGGATGGCCCGCGTGGCGATCACGACTTCGCAGTGTGCCGCGAAGGAACGTACGACAAAGCAATGGCGGGCATTCAGACTGCGGTCGAAATGGGCTACCGCGTCACGACCAATACGACTCTCTTTGAAGGCGCTGACCCAAACGCGATTCGAGGCTTCTTCGACACAATGATGGACGCTGGCGTCGAAGGAATGATGATTAGCCCGGGCTACGCATACCAAGCAGCCGCTGACCAGTCCAATTTCCTGGGCCGCGAGAAGACCCACTCACTGTTCAAGATGCTGCTCTCCAACCGTAAGAAGCGTTGGAAGTTCAATCAGTCCGTGCTGTTCCTCGAGTTCCTGATGGGCAAACGACAGTACGACTGCACGCCGTGGGGCAATCCAACCTACAGCTTGTTTGGATGGCAAAAGCCGTGCTACCTCGTCAATGAGGGGTATGCCGATACGTTTGATGAACTCATGAATGACACAGATTGGCCGCAATATGGCCATAAATCCGGCAATCCCAAGTGCACCAATTGCATGGTGCATAGCGGCTATGAAGCAACCGCCGTCGACCATACATTTACTTCTGTGCAGGGACTATTCGGGACCATCAAGGCGATGATGTTTGGCCGGTACGGCAGCGAATCTGCCATGCAGGCACTCGAAGATGAAAAATCAAAGCCACATGGCCCCGAAGCGCACCTCGTGCAGCTCGGACT
>CAVOCO010000065.1:0-6667 GCA_963694215.1 Phycisphaerae bacterium | reverse complement strand
TCAACTGGGGATCAGCAGATCGACAAGGACGAGGTCTCTCGCCGCGCTGCACGATCTGCCGCTGAACTCGACGCCGAATTCGTGGCCGCGCAAGCACGTAATTCACGCCGCATCGCCACTATTGCTGGTGTCATTGCGGTACTGGCTTTCCTCATCGGCGGCATTGTGCTCTTCGTCATGCAATATTCCGCAAAAAAGCTTTAAGTGGCTGATGCCCGGCAAGAAAAAACCATCGACATACGCGAAGGGCGAACTGATGAAATCGAAGATGGCGGCAAAATCGGCATCGGAACAGCGTTTGTTGTTGCCCCAGACACACTTGCCACCAATGCCCATGTGCACGCGTGGCACGACCAACTTAATTGAACGCGAGACGCGCTCGAGCGAGATCGGCGAGAGTGGATCGATTGACGTGTGTGAGACTTGCTGCGCGTCAATGGGCAATTGTTGTGAATGAATAGCACCCCGCACGCAGCTGGTGGGCTACCATGGGCCACACACCGTACTTGTCACGATCATCAACTCGCTTGGATACCACACAATGACGACCGAACGAAAGCCTGGAAGCCGCGGCGTCACGAAACGATTCACCAAAGGGCCCAAGACCAGAGATTCTGACTTTGGTAATGCCCGGGGCAACGAGCCGGACGAGATTCGCAAAGCATCGACGAAGACAAAATCGCCGAGCAATGGCTTCAAGAAACGCCGAAAGTAATGTGAGGCAACAGATGCATGACCACCCTGCCAAGGAAAAGAACGATCACCGGTTCATTGGGATCGGCTTGGCAATGGGCATCAACTTCGGAGCGGTACTTGGTGTTGTCTTTGACAACATCGGTGCAGGCATTGCCATCGGAATCTGCACTGGTATTGTGATCGGGGTTGTCATCGATACGAATCAGAAAAGTTTTTCCTGAACCACTCTCAGATCGCGCAGACTTTCGTTCGTCTAGTACGCTCCCCACCTCAATGAACTGCCCAACCCCAAAACGTCTTGGATTTCTCGATCGCTTCCTTACGCTCTGGATCTTCGTTGCGATGGGCATCGGCGTCGGACTCGGCTACTTCACGCCCGCCTTTGGCACATGGATCGGATCGCTCCACGCCGAAGGCTCCAACACAAGCTGGCCAATCGCCATTGGGCTCATCCTCATGATGTACCCACCACTGGCAAAGGTGAAGTACGAAGAACTCCCAGACGTGCTTCGCAACGTCAAGATACTCGCGCTTTCCCTTATTCAGAACTGGGTCATCGGCCCAATTCTGATGTTTGCCCTCGCCATCATCTTCTTGCATGACCACCCAGAGTTCATGGTCGGCCTGATCATGATCGGACTCGCCCGCTGCATTGCAATGGTAATTATCTGGAATGACCTCGCCGAGGGCGACACCGAGTATGCCGCGGGTCTTGTTGCCTTCAACTCAATCTTCCAGGTGTTGTTCTACAGCGTCTACGCGTGGGTATTTATCACAGTGCTGCCGCCACTCTTTGGACTCTCTGGCAGCGAAGTGGCAATCAGTATGAGCGAAATCGCGGTGACGGTGTTCATCTATCTTGGCATCCCATTCATCGCCGGCGGCCTGACGCGGCTGATTTTGGTAAAGCTGCGAGGCAAGGCGTGGTATCACGGCACATTCATTCCAAAGATCTCGCCGATCACACTGATCTCGCTGCTCTTTACGATCGTGGTGATGTTCTCGATGCAAGGCGAGAAGATCATCGACCAGCCGGTCGATGTGGTGCTGATTGCTGTACCGCTGCTGATCTACTTCGTCGTGATGTTCCTGCTGAGTTTCGCGATGAGCAAACTTGCCGGCGCGAACTACCCGCAAAGCGCAACCCTTTCATTTACTGCAGCGAGCAATAACTTCGAGCTCGCCATTGCGGTAGCAGTTGGTGTCTTTGGAATCAGCCATGGCGCTGCCTTCGCTGCCGTCATCGGCCCGCTTGTCGAAGTACCTGTGCTGATCGGACTCGTAGGGGTTTCTCTGTGGATTCGCAAGAAGTATTTCAGTACCAACACGCAGCTCTAGCACGACACGCGCCGCAAGATCAAACCCCCACGTAATGCCAGCAAAGACATTGTCGTCATCCACCTCGCGCGCGAGGTTCAAATTGCAACCAACCTCAAGCGCCACGTTATTGCTCAACGTGTACGCCACAACACAACTGACGCTGAGTAAACCGAAACTACTTCATTGGGAACGACCATGGGCAGACCATCGTCAGCACGGGGTGGAGCATCCAAGCGTGGCGCGAAGGAGCGTCGTCCATCCGCCAATGGTGACGACGTGGCGATCGCACTAAAACAAGTCCCGATGGCGGCGAGAAGGGTGATCATGAGTTTCATGTCTTGTGAGCTCCGCAATGGAAGTTGAGCGGAATGATGACGCTTCTCAAGGACAAGAGGTCAGACGAGGGGGGATTCTGGGCGGCGGAAGCGCTTCGACGCAGTCGCTATAATCTCCATTCTCGTACATTTTAGAACCGATTCCCCGAGGTCTTCATGTCTCACGAAGTCAATAGCATCGCCGTCATAGGCGCCGGGACCATGGGTTCCGGCATCTCCCTCATCGCAGCCACCAGCGGAATCGACGCTTTCCAGGTGGACATCTCTGCGGAGCAGTTAGAGCGGGCGAAGGGGTACCACTCCAAGGTTCTCACTCGAAACGTCGAGAAGGAACGGATGACCGAGGATGAGAAGGTCGCCGCACTGGCGCGGATCACCTACGTCGACAGCATGGACGCCGCAAAGTCAGCCGACTGGGCCGTCGAAGCTGCGACCGAGAATCCTGAGATCAAGGCGAAGTTGTTCGCGACCATGCGGGCGACATTCCCCGACCATGCCGTGCTCGCGACCAATACCAGTTCGATCTCCATCACGCAGATCGCCACTGCGACCGGAGATGCTGCGGACCGCGTGGTGGGAATGCACTTCTTCAATCCAGTTCCTGTTATGAAGTTGGTCGAGGTCATCAAGGGCCTTGCCACCAGCGACGAAACCGTTGCACGCACCATGACGCTGGCTGAGCGGATGGGAAAGACGCCGATTTCCGCGAACGACCGAGCGGGCTTCGTCTCGAATCGCGTGCTCATGCCTTTGATCAATGAGGCATTCTATGCTTGGATGGAAGGCGTCGCGGAACCCGAGGCGATAGACGAGATAATGAAACTCGGCTGCAACTTCCCGATGGGACCGCTTCGCCTCGCCGACTTCATCGGGCTCGACATCTGCCATGACATCATGATGGTCCTGTATCGCGAACTCGGAGACCAGAAGTTCTTCCCGTGCCCGTTGCTCCGGCAACTAGTGACGGCAGGACGACTCGGGGACAAGTCAGGGCACGGCGTCTACAGCCACGGCGTCAAGCGATGAGCTTCCAGTCGATCATTCTGCCGAAGCGACGCCGAGATCTTGCCGCCGCAAAACGCCGCGGACATTTAAAACCGGTCCTTCCAGAGAATTCAAAGCCAGCAGTTTGACGCAATAAAACGCCACTGGGTCGATGCAGTCGCCGATATACCCCATTACGCGGCGTTAGTTGCTGGTGGGCTGGCCCCTATAGGGAGTTGGGCGACTGGTCAGATTTTAAAACGCTACCAGTGCTTACTCGGCAAGCGATACAGGCTTCGCCCGAGGCATTTATCCGCCGATCCAGGGCTCCTGAAAAGTTCATCAAGACAGCAGGGTCCACGGGTACCCCGATGAAGATCGGAGTGGATCAGGCCGCGATGTAACGTACGTCGTCACCGCAGCCCCGAAACCTGATTCAGAGACTCTCTTTGGCCCCTACCTGTCTTCGGATCTCTTTCTGCGGGAAGAAAAAGCACTTTGGGCAATGTGCCAGTGATCGAAACGACGGCTGAGGATGGGCTGGTCGACTCGAATGGGTCCTCCCCTTTGGCATCTGGCCAATGAGGGCACATGAGGCTGTCTACAAGTACTAACTGCAAGCCTTCTAGACTCGCCTTGCTCGCAAATCGTCGCTTACTGGACCACCGGACTGGAAGGGCCTATGCTTCGCTGCTGCCGAGATCGGTGAGCCAACGATGACACGTCGTATAGCGTCACCTTGCACCGCCCCAAATACTGGCTCTACTCGCCACTCTACATGAACGACGCCATGCCAACGACAACTGACTTACACAGTAGTTCCAAATCGCCCGACCACACTCCGCACTCGGAGCACGACCGCCCGCCGCTGTCCTTGAAGCTCGCCAATCTTACGGCGGTTGTAGTTCCCTTCGCTGGGGTCGTGGTCGCAATCGTGCTGTTGTGGAACACCAACTCCTTCAACTGGACATACTTAGCCATCCTCGTCGGCATGTATCTTGCAACCGCCTTCGGGGTCACCATTGGCTTTCACCGCCTCTTCACTCACCGGAGCTTCAAGACATCCAAGCCGGTGGTCTTCATTTTGGCAGCGCTAGGATCGATGGCTGTCGAGGGACCAGTCCTTCGATGGGTCGCCACACATCGGCGCCACCATCAATACAGCGACAAAGAAGACGATCCGCATTCACCACACGCGCATGGGCCTGGGCTATGGAACATGATTCACGGGTTGTGGCATTCTCATGTCGGGTGGTTGTTTGAGCCAGAAATCGAGGGACTGGATCAGTACGTCGGCGATCTGCGTAAGGACAGCCTTGTCTCTTGGATGAGCAAGTACTTCACTGTCTGGGTAATCATCGGGCTTTTGATTCCTGCCGTACTGGGCGGAGTGCTCATGCAAAGCTGGACTGGTGTGCTGCTGGGATTCATCTGGGGCGGACCTGTTCGCGTGTTCTTGGTCCATCACATGACATGGAGCATCAACTCCGTCTGTCATATCTGGGGCGCCACGCCATACAACACGCATGATCACAGCCGGAACAACACGATCATGGGCGTGGTGGCTCTGGGCGAGGGATGGCACAACAACCATCACGCGTTCCCCACCTCCGCAAGACATGGGCTGCAATGGTGGCAGTTGGATGTGAGCTATATGATCATCTGGACAATGTCCAAGGTCGGGCTAATAGAAGCGGTTCGAATTCCCACGAAGGATCGCATCAATGCCAAACGGCTGACATGAACGCGCCATCTGCTTGTCTACAAGTGGCATCAGAATGCTTGGGAATGCTGGACATCCACCAAACACAGATGGATTGAACACAGGCAGCATGAACAGGCGCCACGCGTGTAGAAGGCGTGATCGCAGAGCAGCAGCCATTTCTCGCTTCTCGTCCTTAGAGTAGATCATGGGCGTGTTCTGCAACGCGAACATGCGTTCTCGGAACGATTAAGCGGGGGCACTGCAACTCAGGCAATTCAGTGGCGCAAGAGGACCGCTTCGATCGCCTGCTACCCATTACCTACAACGCCCAATGGGGTCAGATCCCGCCTCTCGGGGCCTTGTCCCGCTTAGCTATCGATTAAGTCGCGATAGCGATCTTCAATACCGTGGCTGAGCAGCCCTCTCGCTACGAAACAAAAACGCCACCGCGTTGGCGGTGGCGATTTGAAACTCCCCCGGCTGGACTCGAACCAGCGACCTAGCGGTTAACAGCCGCTCGCTCTACCAACTGAGCTACAAGGGATTTGAATGTCAAGGCCAGAAGACCCCTCTTCAAGGGCCTTGCAGCGTGGACAGGATACCGTCCAACGAGCCAAGAGGCAACGGCCCTTGACAATGGCGGCGGGAAGCGTATCCTGCGGGGCTTGGTACGTGGTCTAGATGGCCACGATTGCCCTTGGAGAGCCCCCCCAGATGCGTAAAGACACCCATCCCGAGTACTACCCCGAATGCAAGGTCATGTACCGCGGCGAAGTCATCATGACTGTCGGCGCCACTGTGCCTGAAATGAAGGTTGAGATCTGGTCTGGATCACACCCCTTCTACACCGGCAAGTCATCATTCGTTGACACCGCAGGCCGGGTCGAGAAGTTCCAAAACAAGTTCAAGGGCAACTACTTCAAGAAAAAGAAGTAGCGACCTTCCCATTAATTCTCGAAGCCGTGTCCATAATTGGGCACGGCTTCTTCATGCGCAGACTTCAACCCGATACCCTCACACTCTCTGATGATCGAACTCCCCGAAAACCTTGTTGTAAAACTCGACGAACTCGCCGAACAGTTCGACGTCTGCCAAGCCGAATTGCTCACGCCGGAAGTTGCGGCTGATCACAAAAAAGTCCGCGAACTTTCCATTCGACGCGCGGCCCTCGCGCGTGTTGTGGGTCCCTACCGCGCATGGTCTGATACGCGAGCTACGCATGTCGACACAACGTCGTTACTTGACGCAGAAACCGACGATGAAATGCGAGCCATGATTCGAGAAGAAATTCAGACGATCGGAGTCAATGCAGACACGCTGGCAGGCGAGCTGCAAGAACGTCTCGTCCGCGCCGAGGACGACTCAATTGGGTCGCTTATTCTCGAGGTTCGATCCGGCGTGGGTGGCGATGAAGCAGCCCTCTGGGCAGGCGATATCCTCGATATGTACCGCCGATTCGCCGTGATCCGCGACTGGACGATGGAAGATCTGGTTATCACACTGGGCGATCAAGGTGGCGTCCGATCAGCCACTGTTGCTATTTCAGGGGAAGGCGCCTGGTCGTGTCTTGGCTATGAAGGCGGCACGCACCAAGTGAAGCGAGTACCAGCAACCGAGTCGCAAGGTC
>CAVOCO010000064.1:0-6678 GCA_963694215.1 Phycisphaerae bacterium | reverse complement strand
CATGCTCTCCACATCGGGCGTGTCGGAAATCCAGCATGGCAGCACGGTTGCGCCGCAGCGGGCCGCCAGTAGGCCCACCCCTTCTTGAAAGGGGCGCAGCGTGCCAGCAGGCCGCGTGATGCGTCCCTCGGGAAAGACACCCACCACGCCGCCGTCGCGAAGGGTCCGCATGGCGATTCGCAGTGCGGTGGCGTCTGGTCCTATTCGATCAACGCTAATGACTCGTGTGAGCTGCCAGAGATCTTCAGTCCCTGGTGACATCATGTCCTGCGCCATCATCCAGCGGATAAGGCGAGGCCCCGCGTATTGAATAAGCAGTGGGTCAACGCCGCCAGTGTGGTTGGCAACGATCAAGACGGGGCCATCTGCCTGCATGACCGACTCAAAGTGCTCGATGCCTTTGAATTGTGGGTGCTGGCGAAGGCGGAGTAAGAGTTTGCTCATCCGCCACAGTAGGCCCAGCGGAGCGGCCTCGCTTGGCCCGCGTCGGAGGGCTGGTACGACGGTGATCCACCATAGGCTCATCACGACTACGTAGGCCGCCGCTCCTGCGACCCACCACGTGGCTGGGCCGGTGGAGCTGAAAATTGAAGTGAGGCCAAGTGGCATTTGGACACGGTACCACCCCGGTGGCACAAGTCATTCTGCTACCTTTCGCCGAAATGGGGTCCACACCCGATCATGCCACGCCGCGACGACATCCACACCATTCTGATCCTCGGCTCCGGGCCCATAGTTATTGGGCAAGGGTGTGAATTTGACTATTCGGGTACGCAGGCGTGCAAGGCACTGCGAGACGATGGATACCGCATCGTCTTGGTGAATTCAAACCCCGCTACGATCATGACGGATCCCGCCTTCTCTGATCGCACGTACATCGAGCCGATCACCAAAGAAGCCGTTGAGAAAATTCTCGCCTTGGAGGTTGAGCGTGGCACGCCGGTCGACGCAGTCCTGCCAACCCTTGGCGGACAAACGGCGCTGAACTGCGCGTGCGAACTTGATGAAGCGGGCATCTTCGAGAAGTACGGCGTCGAAATGATTGGCGCGACACGCGAGGTTATCAACCGTGCCGAAGACCGCCTGAAGTTTCGAGAAGTCGTCGAGTCTTGTGGCTACCGGCTTCCACGAAGCGAAGTTGTGACAACCATTGATGAAGGTTTTTCTTTCCTTGAGCACATCGGATTGCCGGCCATTATTCGGCCCGCCTTTACGCTTGGCGGCAGTGGTGGCGGAATCGCCTATAACCGTGAAGAATTTGAAGACCAACTACGTCGCGGTATTGCCGCATCCCGAATTGGCCAGGTGCAAATTGATCAGTCGGTACTTGGCTGGAAGGAATACGAGCTCGAAGTTGTGCGTGATCGCAACGACAATTGCATCATTATCTGTGGCATCGAAAACATAGACCCCATGGGTGTGCACACCGGCGATTCGGTGACAGTGGCGCCAATTCAAACACTCAGCGATCGCGAGTATCAGCGACTACGCGACGCATCCTTTGACATTCTGCGGGCCGTAGGCGTTGACACGGGCGGCTCAAATGTGCAGTTTGCGATCAACCCGGAGACAGCCGAGATGGTCGTCGTCGAGATGAATCCACGCGTCTCCCGCAGCAGCGCGCTGGCTTCAAAGGCCACCGGATTTCCGATTGCACACATCGCGGCAAAGCTCGCGGTCGGATACACGCTTGACGAACTTCGCAACGACATTACTGAAGCAACTTCGGCCTGTTTCGAACCATCGATCGACTATGTTGTTGTCAAGATGCCTCGGTGGACGTTCGAGAAGTTCCCAGAAGCTGACGAGACCCTGACCACTCAAATGAAGTCTGTGGGCGAAGCGATGAGTATTGGCCGCAACTTCCGCGAGGCCTTCCAGAAGGCCATTCGGTCGATGGAAGTCAAGCGGTTTGGGTATGGGCTTGATGGGCAAGACCGCTGGCTTGCAGCACGCAATGGCGATGCCGATGTCGAATGGCCCGTTGACGAAGAAACAATTACGCGCAAGCTCGCCGTGCCGTGCCAGGGGCGGCTGTACTACGTGCGGTATGCAATTAAGCTTGGGTGGAGTCTCGAGCGAATATTCGACTTGACTGGCATTGACCCGTGGTACCTCAATCAGTTCGAGCAGCTTGTGCAGTTCGAGGACCGACTGCTTGCGTGCGAGTCACTCGAGTCCATCGATGCTGAGTTGATGCTCGAAGCAAAGCAGCATGGATACAGCGATCCGCAACTCGCGAAGGTATTCCTCGGCGGTATTAGTACCGACACAATTCTGAAGGTTCGTGCGTATCGCCGCCAACTTGGTGTCCAGCCAGTTTTTAAATTGGTCGACACGTGCGCCGCTGAGTTCGAAGCGATGACGCCATATTACTACTCCACCTACGAGCAACCGTTCGAGGTCAACGGCGTGTTGGTGACCGACGACGAAATTCGCGTTAGCAAAACAGAGAAGATTGTCATTCTTGGTGGCGGCCCGAACCGAATTGGCCAAGGCATCGAGTTCGATTACTGCTGCTGCCAAGCTGCGTTCGCATGCGCAGACATGGGATTTGAATCTGTGATGATCAATTCCAACCCGGAGACAGTCAGTACCGATTATGACACGAGTGACTTGTTGTTCTTCGAGCCACTTACCCTTGAAGATGTCTTGAATATCGTCGAGCGACTCAATGGCGGTCCTGCTGACGAAGCAACTCGGTCCGGCGGTGTGGCCGGGTGCATCGTGCAGTTTGGCGGCCAGACACCGCTGAACCTCGCCCACGGACTTGCCGCAGCCGGCGTGCCGCTTATTGGGACTGGACTGCAGGCGATTGACGATGCAGAGGACCGCGAGAGTTTTAAGGCCATCCTCGACCAGCTTGGGCTGCAGCAGCCGCCAAACGGAATTGCACACAGCCTAGAGCAGGCCCGAGGTATTGCCAAAGACATTGGGTATCCCGTACTGGTTCGTCCGAGTTATGTGCTTGGCGGGCGTGGCATGGAAATCTGCTTTGATGAAGAATCGCTCGACCGATACATGCAAACAGCAGTGGATGTCTCCGAACTTACTGATGCGCCAGTGCTGATCGATCGTTTCTTAAGTCATGCCACCGAAGTGGATGTCGATGTGGTTGCCGATTTTGCGCCGCATGAGTCCACGCGAAGTAGCCAAATTAACCATGCAGGCGATCCGCCGCAGGCGATTATTGCGGGCATCATGGAACACATCGAGCAAGCTGGAGTCCACTCCGGTGACTCCTCTTGCATCTTGCCGCCAGACACGCTGACGCCATCTATTCGACGTCGCATTACCGAGCAGGCGAAGGCGCTGGCAGAAGCTCTGCAGGTGCGCGGTTTGATGAACATGCAGCTTGCGGTGCGTGACGACGAGATCTTCGTGATCGAAGTCAATCCGCGAGCAAGCCGCACAGTACCTTTTGTCGCCAAGAGCACCGGCGTGCCGTGGTCACGCATTGCTGCCAAGGTCATGATGGGCGCTTCGCTTGCGAGCCTTGAAGACGAGACTCGCCAAGAAGAGACTGGCTTCTATGCGGTGAAGGAACCCGTGTTCCCCTTTGATAAGTTCCCGGGAGTCGACGTGGTGCTTGGCCCAGAAATGCGTTCAACCGGCGAGGCCATGGGCTTCGACCGATCGTTGCCGGTGGCGCTTGCTAAAGCCAAGATGAGCGCCTGGTTGCCGCTGCCCATCGAGGGCGAGGTCTTCTTGAGCGTGCGGGATGCCGACAAGCAGGGTGTTGTGGATGTCGCTCGCTCGCTTGGTTCGATGGGGTTCACCGTGCACTGCACGCAGGGCACATGTGATTTTCTTGCGGCACATAGCGTCAAGGCGACCCCCATTCGCAAGATCTCCGAAGGTGCGCGTCCCAATATTCTCGACCGCCTCGCCAACGGCGAAATCGACCTCATTATTAACACACCCACCCGCACCGGTTCACAGACCGACGAGGGGCGAATTCGAGCGATGGCTATTCGAAGCGGGGTCCCAATGATTACGACCTTGACCGGAGCCATGGCCGCCGTCCGAGCAATCTCCGCCCTTCGCGCCGGAACCTGGAAGGTGCAGGCGTTGCAAGACGCCTTCACCTACGCCTCCACTTCATCGCCAGCGAAGGCGAGCATTTAACTGTAGATGAGAGCAAGGGGGTCAGTCCCCCCCTCGCGTCCAGCCCCTCTTCGCTCTCAGTTCATCAATGGCAATCAGTGGTGCAGATAGCAGAGGGGTGAAGACCCCGCACCGCGGTACGGCGCGACCGGGTTGAGTGATGCAATTGGCCCCCAGCGGCAAAGCCGCGGTACACTCTCTCGCCTATGTCCAGTTGGCTCTCAGAATTGCCGCCGTGGCTTCCACAAGTCATCGTTTCGATGATCGTCATTGTGGTGGTGCTGCATATGTGCCTTGGGGCAGCGGCGTATTTGATATTGCTCGAGCGGAAAGTGGCCGCGTGGGCGCAGGACCGCATTGGCCCAAGCCGTGTGGGTCCGCTTGGGCTGCTGCAACCGCTTGCAGATGGACTCAAACTGTTCTTCAAGGAAGAATTCATGCCGCAAGGCGTGGACCGGGTGCTGTTCATGATCGCGCCGGCGCTCACAGTGATTCCCGCGATGATTGGCTTCGTGGTTATTCCATGGGGCGGATACCTCGACCTTGGGGATGGTCATCAGGTCAGCATCATGGGGGCTGATATCAATATCGGCGTGGTGTACCTGGTCGCTGCTGCGTCGCTTGGTGTGTATGGCGTTGGGCTTGGTGGCTGGGCTTCCAATAACAAATATTCATTCTTAGGCGGCCTTCGAGCGACGGCGCAGATGATTTCGTACGAAATCCCGATGGGCCTTGCCTTGCTGTGTGTGGTCTTGACGGCGGGCACACTCTTGCCGCAGCAGATTGTTGGGCAGCAGCTAGCAGGGCCGTGGTATCTCATTCAGCAGCCGATCGTGGCAATCATTTTCTATATATGCCTGCTTGCAGAAGCCGGCCGAGCGCCGTTTGACCTTGCGGAGGCCGAACAAGAGCTCATTGGCGGGTGGCACACAGAGTATTCCTCTATGAAGTGGGCCCTGTTCTTCATGGGTGAGTACATCCACCTTGTTGTCGGTAGCGCCTTCTTTGTGACGCTATTCCTTGGTGGGTGGTCATTGAACCCCATCACGGGTTGGGATCTCCCCCAAACCGGTGGCATTCTGCTCATTCTGCTTCAATTTAGCATTGTGCTCGGCAAGATCTTCCTTCTGGTCTTCCTGACCATGATGGTGCGATGGACACTGCCACGGTTCCGATTCGATCAATTGATGAAGCTGGCCTGGGAAGGCCTGATTCCGCTCTCCTTGGTGCTTCTACTCATGACGAGCGTCTTTGTCTATCTCGGATGGCGGCCATGGCTCTGGGCTGGCTCGCTGGGCTGTATGGCGCTAATCTGGCTTCTGGTGCCGATCATGCCCGGACAAGCCTCGTCGAATCACAAGATTGGCCTTGTAGGCAGTCGCTTTAGTCCGCCGTCAGGCGACTGAGGCATCCAGTAGAGCCGCCGAGCAGCCGAAGAGGCAAGCACGACCTCCTCCCGCATTCGGTACGCTTATGGGTAATGCGGGCATTGCACATCATCTTGGGCTTGGGGCGGCTGCTGTGGCTCACACGTGGACGCCTTGGGGGCCCCTGGTGGGCTTGGCGTCGAGAAACGGTGTTTGGGACCGCCTCTTCGCAGCCCTCCGCCCGCATTCGTCGCCGCGCCATGCTGCACTTTCTGGCATGGATCTGGCGAATGCCATAATTGTGCTCGGTTCGGAATTAAAAGTCCATGTCACTTTTTAGTGAGTGTGGCTTTCGTTATCAGACCATAAGCAATGCCGCACCAGGGCTGCTCAAACAGGTCTGAGGCTCGCTTAAGCCTTGATAAGAGGGGGTGAGCAAGCATAAAGAAGTTTTATTGCCTCTATCACGGAGCAAGAAAAAGTCTTAAGCGACCTGTTGCCAGTGCTTTAGGAGCATGTTCCCGTGCATCTAATCCGCGAAGTCGAAGGAATGTGCAGAGAAAGTTGGACGTGGGGTGGTACATGGTGTCGATCTCGATATCATCCTCGCCTTCAATAGATCGATCGGAGTTGGTCGATAAGCGATGAATCAGATCCGGGAAGCATCTACGTTGATGTCTCCCGGGAGAACACGGTCACTTCCCGAATGTTGGTGAGCCCTTGTTGGGTGAAGCCAGTTGCATTCGGAAAATCAGGAGAGTCGACATATGAGTTTCGCGACCAAGGCAGGCATCGTTCTCGGTGCTGCCGCATTTAGCGGGATGGCTGTTGCCAATACTGGCAACACCTCTAACGACCTGCAGTCTCGTCTTGAGGCAGCAGAAGCAAAGATCGCCGAGATGTCGGCCCAACAGAACGGTGACTGGATCACCGAAGAGCGTAGCGAGCAGATCCGTGGCGTTGTCCAGGATGTTCTCGCTGACGCCGATACGCGTGCCAGCCTTCAGGGCAGCGGCGCGACGTCCGGCTACAACAATGGATTCTTCATCCAGTCTGCCGATGGCAAGTGGTCAGTGAAGATCAACGGTCTGTTTCAAGAGCGTTTGAACTACGGTGGTCAGTCATCAAGCGCTGGCAACATTCTTGGTACCGGCAATCCCGGCAAGCACAATGCTTACGGTTTCGAGAGCACCCGAGCTGCGTT
>CAVOCO010000063.1:0-6768 GCA_963694215.1 Phycisphaerae bacterium | reverse complement strand
TGCCTTGTCCGCAGGGACAAGATCAAATTTCACGCCATCGGCGGTGACATCGTATTCGCCTGCAAGTTGATCCCAGTGTCCTACAGCAGTCACGGTGCCGCCATCAACAAAGAGATTCTTGACGCCCTCGGCCACGGCATTGGAGGCCAAGAGCAAGGCACCACCAGCAGCAAAATGATCGCCGTCCATAGTTTCGACAACCATCTTGAACTCGCCATAACCTTCGTAAGTGAGATGCAGGGTGTGATCACCAGATTCACTATACGAACCGGCCATGGATGGATGCGTGAAGGTTGTTGCCTCCTGCACATGCGAAGCAATAGTCGATGGATCATCCACTACGAGCTTCTCAACGACCGAGCTCTTCACCACGATGGCATATGCAGCAAGCAATGCCATGGCAGTCAACGCGGCTGAACCAATTGCAAAGCCCTTGCCAGTTGCGGCGGTCGTATTACCAAGCGAATCGAGCATGTCGGTCCGCTCACGCACAAATGCGGGCTGCCCCGACATTTCAGCGTTGCCGCCAGCGTTGTCTGCGATCGGGCCATATGCGTCGGTTGCGAGCGTAATGCCCAGCGTGCTAAGCATGCCAACTGCTGCAATGCCGACGCCATACAACCCGAGCAAGAAGTGTGTGTTGCCTCCGCAAACACCAAAGGCGACCAGAATGGCGACAACGATCACCATTAATGGAGCCCAAGTTGACTTCATGCCTTCAGCAATACCGGCAATGATGACGGTCGCGTGGCCAGTTTGCGTTTGCTCAGCGATGCGCTGCGTTGGAGGATGTTCGTAGGAGGTGTAGTACTCGGTCGCGAACGCAATGATGAGCCCAGCGAGGAGGCCGGTCACGATAGCCAGCGACGGCTGCCACCATTCAAGCGCCCCACCTGTTCCGAACAGTAGATAGAAGAGTACACACGAGCCGATTGTCACCAGAGCGGATGCAAACCACACACCCATGTGCAAGCCTCTGAGAAGCTGACTAAAGGAAGCACCTTCCTTTGCACGCACCACAAAGACGCCGAGCAAAGAGCAAATGATGCCAATGCCCGCAAGTGCCATTGGGGCCACAGCGAGTTTCATCGCCCACTCACCGCCAAGGCCACCTGCGAATGCTGCCGTTGCACCAATCGCCATAGATGCGAGAATCGAACCGTAGTACGACTCATACAAATCGGCGCCCATGCCTGCAACATCGCCAACATTATCACCAACGTTGTCCGCGATTGCGGCGGGGTTGCGTGGGTCATCTTCAGGAATGCCTGCTTCGATCTTGCCGACAAGGTCAGCACCAACGTCAGCAGCCTTGGTGTAAATACCACCACCGACGCGGGCGAACAGTGCTTGGGTCGAGGCGCCCATGCCGTAGGTCAACATGATGGCAGTTGTCACTTCAAGTGACTGCTCAGGGAAGAACGAGTTCCAAATCAGAAACCAAGCACTCACATCAAGCAGCGCAAATCCGACAACAACCAGACCCATTACCGCACCACTGCGGAAGGCCACCGTCAAGCCGGCATTAAGCGACTGCTTCGCCGCGAATGTGGTTCGGGCTGAGGCGTTCGTCGCCATCTTCATGCCGAACCAGCCACACAAGCCAGAGAAGATGCCCGCGATTGGAACACCAATGGCAGTTGCCCGTGGCTGAATGCCAAGGAAGCCAAGCGCCAAGAGAACACCAATAAGTACGACAAACACAATGGCAACGACTTTGTACTGTCGCTTCAGGTAGGCCATAGCGCCTTCCCGGACAGCTTCGGCAATTCGGATCATCTCCGGCTCGCCTTCGCTCTTGCTCATCACATTGCGGCTAAATATGAATGCTGCGATCAACGCCAAGATGGCACTAATTGGAGCAATAAACCATACCCATGCGTTATCGATAATGGCTTGGATGCCATTTGAAGCGACAAGAGCATCGGTCGTCGAAAGAAGCAGCGTACTCACGGATAGTACTCCTCAGTCATCACGCAATGATTGCCACACAGGGCAACGACACATCGCGCGTTGAAAGTAGTTGGATTCTTGAAAACTAGAATGACGTGATCCCTCACAGGATCATCGCAAATCACACTCATGATTGGGAACTCAGCGACTGCCGCCACGTGGGCCACCACCGCCACCGCCGCCGGGACCGCCGCCGCCGGGACCATCACCACCACGACCACCACTTGGGCGTGGCTGTGGCTGCGGGTCGTTCAAGCGTTGTACACGCGCAATTGCCTTTCGCATCGCGCGGCGTCGCCGCTCGGAAGGCTTCTCAAAGTACTGCTTGCGCTTGACATCTTTGGTCAGGCCTTCTTTTTCGCAGAGCTTCTTAAATCGACGGAGCATCTGATTGACTGACTCGCCGTGTCTGGATTTGATCCGAATTGCCATGGGCTTGGGGCCTCTCCTCAAAGGGAAAAATCGAGCCGCGTAGTAGAACGGAAAAAGGTCCTTCTGGCTAGGGCGGATAGTCGTGTACCGTAGGAAACATGCAAGTTGTCGTTGATGCTTGGAATGTGCTCCACGTGCAGGGCCTCCTGCCGCCTGGGCTTGCTGGACTCGATCTAGCAGGCCTTGGACGGCTCATGCTTGCCTCACGATGGCGTGAGGGCCACATCACCCTCGTCTGCGATGGGGCCATTCAAAGCCGCCCCAAGGGGGTTCCAGGCCCGATTCGCCTCATTTGGTCTGGCGTCGAACGCGAAGCGGATGATGTTATTGAGACGCTCATTACGAAATCGACGACTCCACGCCGGCTGGTCATCATTTCATCCGATAATCGAATTCGAAGGGCAGCGAAACGGCGACGCTGCAAACACTTAGCATCAGATCAATTTCTCCGAACGATTCTCGATGACCTCGCATCTGGGGTGCCGCGCTCTTCCGAGCGCCCTGCACTGGACGATCCAAGCGTTGGTCCGCCGAGTGAGCGGACATGGCACGATCAATTCGGCATGACCAAAGAAGACATGAGATCTATCGAAGAGGAGACCGCAGCGGAAAAATTCGAAGATCTTGCTCCGGCACCCCGATTGAAACCAACAGCAACCCCCAAAGGCTCCCCTGCAGTCTCGCCACAGCCAAGCTCGCTGCAACCACCGGTGCCCTTCCCCTCAGATCTCATTGAACAAGCAATGCGTATTGCCCGTGGCGAATCACCACACTAAGGCCACAGCCGCTCGGTCGTCCACAACTGGCCATTGGCCGATGGCGTAAAGACAATTCGATCGTGCAAACGATCGTCGCCCTCTTGCCACATTTCGACGCGGTCCAGTGACACCCGTAAACCGGTCCAGTGAGCGGGGCGCGGAACATCAGAACCAAGCGGATACTGCATTGCCATTTCGATTACGCGCTGGGCAAGTTCTGCGCGGCTGCCGAGCGGACGTGATTGATCACTCGCTACGGCGCCAACCTTGCTCCCCCAAGGCCGAGATGCAAAATATGCATCTGCTTCTTCATCTGGCACCTGCGACACACTGCCTTCGATACGAATCTGACGGCCAAGGGCATCCCAGTGCAGCAGCAATGCCACCTTAGGATTCGCTGTGATCTGTTCACCTTTTCGGCTCTGCATGTTGGTGTACACGACTGCGCCACGCGCATCGAGTCCCTTGAGCAACATCATCCGGGCCGATGGTTGTCCATCTTCGGCGGCAGTGGCAAGCACCACGGCATTGGGATTTGGCTTGCCGGAGAACTGCGTTGCCTCGTCAAGCCACTGAAGCATGGCCGGAACTGGATCGCCCCGAAGCGCGTCCATGTCCGCAAGCTCAAAGCCCTCGGGCAGGGTCATGCGTCTACGTGCCCAGGTGCGCCGGGCAAGTCGAAGGTGGCTTCAGACTGCGCGGAGCGAAAGGCAAGGTACCGCTCGCGAATGACCTCATCGGACAAAGCCAAGATCGATGCAGCAAGAAGGGCCGCGTTGATCGCACCTGCCGAGCCAACTGCGAGCGTGCCGACAGGTATACCACGCGGCATCTGAACCATAGACAGAATCGAATCGAGACCGTCTGTAGACCACGCCTTCATCGGGCACCCAAGCACAGGAATATGCGTGAGGGCTGCGGCGACACCTGCGAGATGGGCCGCGCCGCCAGCTGCGCAGATCAAGACTTTGAGCCCCCGCGTTTGGGCGGTTCGGCAATAGTCTTCGAGCCGCGCTGGTGCGCGGTGAGCGGAAATGACATTGCACTCATGCGGAATACCAAGTTCGGTGAGGATCGACGATGTGTTTTGCATCGTCGGCCAGTCGGACTTGCTTCCCATGAGGACACCAACCTGGGCGTTTGGAGTTGTTATGTAATCAGGCATCTTTTTTTGGTTGGGTTAGCGAGTAAAATCTAAGAACGATCAGGAGATCATGCGACCGAGTCGCGGTGTGCTCGGCTCTCTGCTGGCGGGCTTTGCCCCGCCAAGAACTGGGGATCCAAGATTTGAACTTGGACTAACTGATTCAGAGTCAGTCGTGCTACCGTTACACCAATCCCCATTAGACCGAACCCGAATTATAGCAAACGCCCCGCAGCCAGATTTAGCTGCGGGGCATCTGGTGTATCAGTTCTAGTCTTACCAACGACAGATCACATGCCGCTGTCAGAATCGCCTTGGGCAACAGGGCGGTTTGATGGCTGGGAAGCAGCCTGGAACTGCTGGTACATCGTGTACCAGTCCTTCATATTGGTCTTGATGCGAATCTGATCCCATGTCGTCCCTTCGGTTGAACCAACCATGGTCAACATGACTGGATCGCCAACGGGAGCAACAGGAGGCAACATGGCGCCCATGGGCCCCATGACAGCTCGCGCAAAACCCATGCCGCCGGTGATGGCTTCACGGACATCCATCGCCATGGCGAAGATTGGACTCGCAAGCGGGTCGGCAAGCGCCGCAGAAACTGCATTGCTCGCTCCACCTGTACGCAACAATGCGCGAGCAGCAGCCAACTTGTCATTGCCCATCACACACAGCAGGTAGTTACCCTCAATGAGGTAACGGACTGGCACGCCCTCGGGGCTCATCATGTCGTCAATCATGCCTTGCACCATGGCCATTGGATCTGGCTCGCCCGCAGCCACTGGAGGCATCATGTCCCCCATGCCATAAGTCTTCATAAGCTTCGTTGCATCGATCTTGACGGAATACCCAATACCATTCCCGGTCAGGATCTGAATAGGTGTTGCAGTCACGCCCATGTCAGCAGCGAGAAGTTGACTCCATACTTTCTTAGTCCATGCAAGCGCAGCTTCCGGATTATCGGTGTCCATAATCTGAACAACGTTCAGTCCCTTTTTACTCAGCGAAGCGCCAAAGGCCACGCCATTCTTTATTGTGTCCACACCGGCTGCTGATACGGACATCAACGATTCCATCTTGGCCCGTATTGCCACTGGCAATACTTCCAAGTCATTTTTAGACATCTCCATCATCACGGTGATGACTTCTCGATTCATCACCCCGGCGATTGGCATGTCAGCAGGAATAAGCCGCGAGAGTTCCTTGAGAGCAGGTCTTCCAGTGCTTACGTTCGCCTGATCAGTCGGGACAATGCGAGCAAGAATGTCAAGATCAGCGCCATTGAGGTCAATGCCTAAATCCCAAGCGCTAATCATGTCCATGAACATCTTCATCTTGGCGATATTGGATGCCTGAGACCGGGCCACTAAGGACTCCTGTTCTGCAGACAAAACGCCCGTGGGCATTGAGATCACCATCCCGGAAAGCAAGGACTCAATCTCATTCTTATATACATTGATGGCCTTGGCCTGATCGAAATTGACTGCCATCGTGGCGTCCACCATGCCGTTACCAACTGTGCTTGGCGATGTTGGCAGGGTGTAGGCACGGTTTGAGAGGCATACCCAGTTCGTCTTAGGTAAACGCGTCAGGACCATTGTGGGTTGCGAGGATACGAGTCCATCGGCATCGGCCACTTCAAAGATAATTCCGTTCAGTGGCTCGCCGGTCTCGGCATCAGCGCCGCCCACAAAGACAGCTCCAGCGCCGTCAATCTTGACCGCGCCACTGCCCATGCCACCCTTCTCTGTTCGAACCATCATGTTGAGCATGGTGGACGGACCAACCATCGCTACCATCATGGACATCTGAGGTTCAACATCACTCACACTGGCCACCATGGCCTGGTGCATGTCTTGCATCGACCCGGCATAGCCAAGCAGGATGCAGTCGGCTGGAAGCAAACGCTTTATTTCAGCAGGTACTGTCGCGCCACCAAATGGGGCGGCGACTGCAGCGGAAAGGGCGCATAAAACCGTAATGCAGACCCCTCTGGTCAGTAAATTTATCATTCTGTTCACTCCAACTTCTTCAATGTTCTCTTCGTCAGTGCTGCGGCACACGCGCGGCAACGAACAATCATAATCATCTTTTCTATTGGGGGTATAGCCTCTGATATTCAGCGCTGTTGCTGGCCACCGAGTTGCACAACACGCTGGCCCGGGACGCAAACAATTGTTGGGCCGCCACTTAGCGGCGTAAACGTGCCTGTGAAATTCGCGGCAATTGGCGGCATGCGATCACCGCCATTTTGGCGCAAATCAAGGGCCAATGTGTATCCAGGCAGGTCAAAGAGCGTTGGGCCAGCCCCTGCAGCTGCTGTCGCGGCACCAACATGCCAGGTTCGCCATGGCCGCTCAATCGACTCATCGAGGGGTTCTAGCTCAAAGTCAAAGGAGCCTTCCACGAGAACAGGTTCGCTTCTGCGCCCTTCAAAGAGCATTGCGTTGATATCAAGCATATCGGGGTAGCCATCAG